>JBEITL010000085.1:0-6062 GCA_040374915.1 Sediminibacterium sp.
GATTATCACTACACCTGAAGACAGCGTGCAGTTTCAGCGTTTATTAGAAGACGGTTCTGAACTGGGTTGTACCTTTAGTTATGCCGTTCAAGAAAAACCAAATGGCCTAGCGCAAGCTTTTGTAATTGGTGCCGATTTTATTGGTAATGATAAAGTAGCACTGGTACTTGGCGATAATATTTTTTATGGCGCAGGCTTTAGTAAGCTCGTACAGTCATTTAACAACATCGAAGGCGCTGCCGTTTTTGCGTATGAAGTAAATGATCCAGAGCGTTATGGTGTGGTAGAATTTGACGAAAACAAAAAAGCTATTTCTATCGAAGAAAAGCCGGCGCATCCAAAATCAAATTACGCTGTGCCGGGTTTATATTTTTATGACAACGACGTAGTAGAAATTGCTAAAAATATTGAACCTTCTAGCAGAGGTGAGTATGAAATCACTACCGTTAACAACGAATACCTCCAACGTGGTACTTTACAGGTGGGCATCATGAACCGTGGAACCGCTTGGCTGGATACTGGCACTTTTGACTCCTTAAGCGACGCCTGCGAGTTTGTAAGGGTTATTGAAAAGCGCCAAAGCCAAAAAATAGGCTGCATTGAGGAAGTTGCCTTTAGAATGGGCTTTATTGACCGTGAACAGCTCTTAAAACTGGCTGCCAAATACGAGAAAAGCGGCTACGGGCAGTATTTAAAAGGAATAAAACCTTAGCATTCGAACAAAACGAGGAACCTGTTGTTATTGGCTTTATGGATGCATTTACCATTAAAGATTTAGAGAACCTTTCTGGGATAAAAGCCCATACTATTCGTATATGGGAGCAAAGGTATAATTTCTTGAATCCTTCAAGAACGGATACCAATATTCGCTATTATTCCAATGAAGAGCTTATTACGCTGTTAAACATAGCGTTACTCAATAAATACGGGTATAAAATTTCCCATATTGACAAAATGAAACCGATTGAAATGAAAGAAAGAATTCTTTCATTGACACAGTCGGAGGCGCAACTCGAAAGAATTGTAAATGAGCTGATTGAGTGCATGGTGGATCTTCGTATCGAAGATTTTGAATCGGTACTTGATTTTCAAATTTCAACTAAGGGGATCGAAAAAACCATCACACAAATTATTTTCCCATTCCTCGAAAGAATAGGTATACTGTGGGTTACAAGCCGCGTTAACCCGGCGCAGGAGCATCTTGTAACGAATATTATTAGACAAAAATTAATTGTAGGCATCGAAAAAACGGTTCCCGCTTTGCAAGTAACATCTACGGCACTTTTATTCTTACCAGAAGGAGAGCACCATGAGTTGGGTATCTTATTTATGTATTACTTACTTAAATCACGCGGTGTCAAAGTATTATACTTAGGTGCCAACGTTCCAATGCGTGACGTTGTATATGTAGCCGATTTAAAAGGGCCTACATTCCTGTATACCCATTTAACATCTGTAGCTAGCAATTTTAATTTTGAGAAGTTTTTAGGTAAAGTAGGCGCTACCATGTCTAATTATTCAGTGGTTGTTTCTGGTTTATTAACCCAGAGTTACAAAAAAACGATCCCAGGTAACGTCAATTTAAAGCGTTCTTTACCTGAAGTAATGGACTATTTGGCCAAGTTAGCGTAGTCAAAAAATATCAATTTAACCATCTATTTTTCATAAGGAGCTGATTTTCAGCTCCTTATTTGTTTAATATTTATTTAAAAAAATTAAACAAAATTAATTGTGGTATTCTTTTCTTTGTTTAACTTTGATTTTATAAAATTAAACAAAATGTCTACTCCCGAATTTAACGAGCTCATCATCAATAACACGACATTCTTAAAGCCATTTGCTTTTACGCTTACACGTGATAATGAATCAGCAAAGGATTTGGTGCAGGAAACACTGTTTAGAGCGCTTGCTAATAAGGATAAGTACAACGTGGGTACCAATATTAAGGCTTGGTTGTATACCATTATGCGTAATATTTTTATCAATGATTACCGCAAAAAATCGAAACAAGCCACTGTTTTTGATAATACACCTAACGATTTTTTAATAGATAATAACCAAACATCTGTTAGTAATGAGGCTGTCGCAAAACTCAATTTAAAAGAAGTGCAAGAAGCCATTCATAGTTTACCAATTATTTTCAAAAATCCTTTTCTTCTATATTTTGATGGCTATAAATACCATGAAATTGCTGACATGTTAAATGAGCCACTTGGTACCATCAAAAGCAGGATACACTTTGCACGTAAGCTGCTAAAAAATCAGTTGCACCGCTACTAATTTTTGCTTAATTTTATTGGACTTTGAAACAATCCGTTATTATTATTGGAAGCGGCTTTGCCGGCCTATCTGCTGCGTCATTTATGGCCAAAGCAGGCTGGGATGTTACCGTTTTGGAAAAACATGAGCAACCTGGCGGAAGGGCTCGTAGATATAAGGCCGCTGGTTTTACATTTGATATGGGTCCAAGTTGGTATTGGATGCCCGATGTTTTTGAACGTTATTTCAATCAGTTTAATAAGAAGGTATCTGATTATTACAAGCTTATAAGGCTTGATCCATCTTACCGTGTATACTGGCCTGATGGTCCGGTAGATATTCCAGCCAATTACAATGAACTTAAAGCTTTATTTGAAAAAATTGAACCAGGCGCTGGCGCTCAACTCGATGCATTTTTAGCAGAGGCAGCATACAAATATGAAGTGGGTATTAATAAGCTGGTGCATAAACCTAGTCAATCCTTAACTGAATTTATAGATTGGGAATTAATAAAAGGTATTTTCAAACTTGATGTTTTTACGTCTATCAAAAAACACGTAGCCAAGCATTTCAAAAATCCAAAGCTGCGCGAACTCATGGAGTTTCCGGTTTTGTTTTTAGGTGCTTTACCAGAACATACGCCCGCCCTTTATTCACTCATGAATTACGCCGACATTAAAGGCGGAACCTGGTACCCATCTACAGGTATGTACAATATTGTAGAAGGCATGTATGATTTAGCGGTATCACTTGGCGTACAATTTAAATTTGAACACGAAGTCACTGCTATCGAAGTTGAAAATAAAATCGCCAAGCGTGTTTGCACGCGTAAAGGTAATTTTGAAGCAGATGTTATTATAGGTGGTGCCGATTATCATCACATCGAAACAGCGTTATTGCCAGCTGCAGCTCAGTCATATAGCGCTGCATATTGGGATTCACGCGTGATGGCGCCAAGTTGTTTAATTTATTACATTGGGCTCAATAAAAAATTAGTTGGGGCGCAGCACCATACTTTATTTTTTGATACTTCTTTTGAAGTGCATGGAGCCGAAATTTATACCACAAAATCTTGGCCTACGGATCCACTCTTTTACATGAGTGTAACATCTGTAACCGATACTAGCGCTGCACCCGAAGGGCATGAAAATATATTTTTACTCATGCCAGTGGCTACGGGTTTAGCAGGGGATACAGAAGAAGTACGTGAAAAATATTTAGACCAGATGTTAACCCGCATCGAAAAGCAGCTCGGTCAATCTGTTAAGGATGCTATTGTTTACAAAAGATCTTTTGCGCAATCAGATTTTATATTGGATTACCATGCGTTTAAAGGCAATGCGTATGGTCTTGCAAACACTTTACTACAAACAGCTGTTTTAAAACCAAGCTGCCGTAGTAAAAAAGTAAAAAATTTATTTTACACCGGACAGTTAACGGTTCCGGGGCCAGGTGTACCACCAAGTTTGATAAGTGGAGAAGTGGTAGCAGGTCAAGTAGTAAAACATTATTCAACAAATAAAAACAAACAACTATGATGGACCTGTTTCATGAAGTGAGTCAGGATTGTAGTAGAATAACGACCGAAAAGTATAGCACCAGCTTTTCTTCGGCCATAAAATTGTTGCATAAAGACTTACGTACCCCCATTTGTAATATTTACGGCTTTGTTCGTTTTGCGGATGAAATTGTAGACACTTTTCACGGATTTGATAAAGCGCTTTTATTTGAAGAATTTAAAAAAGCAACCTATGATGCCATCGAAAGAGGCATTAGTTTAAATCCAATACTCCATAGCTTTCAAATGACCGTTAACCAGTACGGTATTGATCATGCACTTATCGATGCTTTCCTGTATAGTATGGAACTTGATTTAGGAAAACACACTTACGATAGAGCCGGTTACGAAACTTACATTTATGGCAGTGCCGAAGTAGTAGGTCTAATGTGTTTGTATATTTTTTGTGAAGGCAATCAAGCGCAGTATGATGCATTAAAGCCTGCTGCAAAAAGTTTAGGATCTGCATTTCAAAAAGTTAATTTTTTACGTGATGTAAAAGCAGATTTTGAAGGACTTGACCGCATGTATTTTCCAGATTGCGATTTCGCCAATTTTACACACGCCGATAAACTAGCGATTGAGCAGGATATTCAAAAAGATTTTGATGAAGCGTATGCAGGCATTTTAAATTTACCTATCAAAGCTAGATTTGGTGTGTATGTTGCTTATAAATACTACCTCTCTTTGTTTAAAAAAATACAGCGTCTTGAGCCTGCGCATATTTTAGAATCACGTGTGCGTATTCCAGATTATGGTAAGGCTTTTATACTTGCTAAAGCCGGCATTAGAAGTCAATTAAATATTTTATAAAGACTGCACTTATGTTAGAAGAAGTAGTGCTGGTAAATGAAAAAGATGAAGCCATTGGCACCATGGAAAAAATGGCGGCGCACGAAAAGGCGTTACTTCATAGAGCATTTAGTGTTTTTGTTTTCAATAAAAATGGTGATTTGTTAATGCAGCAGCGCGCGCATAGTAAATACCATAGTGGCGGACTTTGGACCAATACTTGTTGTAGTCATCCAAGGCCCGGTGAGCATGTTGCGGACGCAGCCAACAGAAGGTTACAAGAGGAAATGGGATTTACAACAAGCCTTAACAAAGCATTTGACTTTACGTATAAAGCAGCATTTGATAACGGGTTAACAGAGCATGAGTTTGATCATGTATTTACAGGGATCTACGAAGGCCCAATACATTTTAACCCAAACGAAGTAGCCGCTTATTCATTTATGACGGTGAAGGAATTAGAGGAGCAAATTCAGGTAACGCCAGACCGTTTTACTGCATGGTTTCATATCGCTTATCCAAAATTAAAAGTATGGTTGGCGGATCCGCAAAATAAAAAACATGCAGTCTAAAAAAGCAGTGATTATTGGATCGGGCATTGCAGGACTTGCGGCTAGTATTAGGTTGGTGGCGCAGGGGTATGAAGTGCATGTATATGAAAAATCAGATAAGCCAGGCGGGAAACTTGGTCATTTTTCTGAAGCGGGCTATCAGTTTGATACAGGCCCTAGTTTATTTACCCAGCCACATCAATTAGAGGCCCTACTTGCGCTAGTAGGCGAAAAACTATCTGATTATTTCACCTATCAAAAAATGCCGGTATCATGTCATTATTTTTATGAAGACGGGACCGTAATTCATGCTGCTGCAGATCCCGAATTGTTTGCTAAAGAAGCACATTTAAAAACGGGCGAGCCAGTTAGCAACATTAAAAATTATTTAGCGGCTTCCGAAAAATTATACACGCGTATAGGTCAAGTTTTTTTAGACCATTCGTTGCATAAATTTTCTACCCTGTTTAAGATTCCGCTTTTGTCGGCGCTACGCGCATTTAAACTGCCCTATGTAACTAGGTCGATGCATAAACACAACGAGCGGTCTTTTAGTTCCAAAAAATTAGTACAACTTTTTAATAGATATGCAACATACAATGGTAGCAACCCATATGTGGCACCTAGTATGCTTACGCTCATTGCCCATTTGGAGCACAATGAGGGAAGCTTTTATCCGATGGGCGGTATGATTTCAATCACAAACACATTAGTAGCTGTTGCGCAAAAAAAAGGCGTGCAATTCCATTTTAATAGTCCCGTTAAAAAAATTACAACATCAAATAATAAAGTAACGGGCGTGGTGGTTGATGGTCATGAAGTAGTTGCAGATGTTATAGTAAGCAATGCAGATGTTTATTTTACCTATCTCAATTTATTAGGCGAGCCGTCTAAGGCGCAAC
>JBEITL010000079.1:0-6333 GCA_040374915.1 Sediminibacterium sp.
AATTATTAATGCTGGTTGCGCTATTCGTTTGTTTGTTTACAACTGCACCTAAAGCCCAGTCTATTGCTGAACTAAATACGTTAAGGCGCATTAATCCAAACAATCCAAATAGTGCCGTTTGGAATAATTTGTCCAACACTTCTAAATATATTAGCGTTGGTGTACCAGTTGGCTATTTTGTTGCGGGACTTATGCATGACGATAAGGCTTTAAAACAAAAGGCGGCATATACAGCAGCAGCCATTTTGTTAAACACAGCTTCGACCACCCTACTAAAAAATGTAATAAAAAGAGAAAGGCCGTATAACAGCTACACAGGTATTTTTCCGGATGAAATAGAATCAGATTACGCGTTTCCATCGGGACATACAAGTAGTGCTTTTGCAACGGCAACATCGCTTGCAATAGCTACTAAAAAATGGTACGTTGCAGTACCTGCTTTTGCATGGAGTGCCGGTGTTGGTTATTCCCGTATTTATTTGGGACAGCACTACCCTTCCGATGTAATCATGGGCGCGCTTGTGGGCAGCAGCTCAGCACTTATTTGCCACTGGGCTTCTAAGCAACTCTTAAAGCGCAAAAAAATCAAAACGCTTCAAATCAAATAATGTCTAGTGCACTACATATAACAGAAGCTAGCAAAAATGATATTGCTACGATTAGAGATATTGCAACCATTACATGGCCTGATGCTTATGGGACATACATTAGTATGGCGCAGTTAAATTATATGCTAGACATGATGTACAGTGATGATTCATTACTGGATCAAATGAATAAAGGACATCAGTTTTATATTGCAGAACTTGATGGTGAGGCTATTGGATTTGCTTCTGTATCTAAAGAAGCAAACAATACATGCAAGCTTAATAAATTATATGTTTTGCCTACTTCTCAAAAAACGGGTGCAGGAAAAGCATTGCTATTTAAAACAATTGACTTTGCAACATCGGTTGCTGCTAACTGTTTGTATTTACAAGTAAACAAACAAAACAATGCACAGCATTTTTATAGTAAGCATGGATTTAGGGTAAGGGAGGCCGCTGTTTTAGATATTGGAGGCGGCTTTGTCATGGACGATTATATTATGGAACTTGTTTTTAAGCATTAGTGCACCAACACGTGCGTTTGCTTGATAATACCCATTACAAATACGCTTTGCACATGTCCAATATTATCGGCTTCACTTAATTTATTTACGTGAAAGTTATAATAGTCGTCCATATTTTCGGCAACCACTTTTAGCATAAAATCAAATTCACCAGAAATATTATAACACTCAATTACTTCGTGCATTTCTAAAATACTTTTAATAAAACGAGCACCTGCATTTTTGTTGTGTTGCTTAAGCGATACATAACAAATAACGGTTAATCCCTTTTTAACTTTATGCGGGTTTACAAGTGTTGCATACTGGGTAATTACACCATCCTCTTCTAGCCTTTTAATACGCTCATGCACTGGCGTGGTACTGAGCCCCACTTTATCGGCTATTTCTTTAACCGTTACCCTTGCGTTCGTTTGCAATAGCCTTAAAATAGCGAGGTCTTTACTATCTAAACCACTTGCAATAGTGGATTCCTCTTTTTGAATGCTTTTTTGAACCATAAAATAAGTGTTTATGCTAATTTATACAGCAAATATATACTTTTATTCTATTTATAAATATAATTTTAGTATTAAATACTATAAATATACCTTTGCACTTCATAAATAATCTAAATAAGTAATTATGTCATCACTTTCTTCTATCGACTTTAGTTTAAAACACAAAGTAGCGGATATCAGTCTTGCAGATTGGGGCCGTAAAGAAATCAGATTAGCTGAAGCAGAAATGCCAGGTTTAATGAGTATCCGTGAAGAGTACGGACCAAGTCAACCATTAAAAGGAGCTCGTATTGCGGGTTGCTTACACATGACGATTCAAACAGCCGTATTAATTGAAACTTTAACTGCATTAGGTGCAGAAGTAAAGTGGAGCTCTTGTAATATCTTTTCTACACAAGATCAGGCTGCTGCTGCAATCGCTGCAACAGGAGTTGGTGTATTTGCTTGGAAAGGACAAACCGTTGAAGAAGGTGACTGGTGTATCGAGCAAACATTATTTTTTGGTTCTGAAGACCGTCCTTTAAATATGATTTTGGATGATGGCGGCGATTTAACCAATATGGTACTTGATAAATACCCTCAATTTGTGAGCGGTATTAAAGGTTTATCTGAAGAAACAACCACAGGTGTACACCGTTTATATGAGCGTATGGCTAAAGGTACTTTACCAATGCCTGCAATTAATGTTAACGATTCAGTTACCAAATCTAAATTCGATAACAAATATGGTTGTCAAGAATCACTCGTAGATGCTATTCGTCGTGCTACAGATGTGATGATGGCTGGAAAGGTTGCTGTTGTTGGTTCTTACGGTGACGTAGGTAAAGGTTCTGCTGCTTCTTTACGTGGTGCTGGTTGCCGTGTAATTGTAACAGAAATCGATCCAATTTGTGCTTTACAAGCTGCTATGGATGGTTACGAAGTGAAGCGTATGATTGATGCGGTTAAAGAAGCTGACATTGTTGTTACTGCTTCTGGTTGTCGCGATCTTATCAACGAAAAGCATTTTAGAGTAATGAAAGACAAAGCGATCGTTTGTAACATCGGTCACTTTGATATTGAAATTGATATGGCTTGGTTAAATACAAACTATGGTCATACAAAAGATACCATTAAGCCTCAAGTAGACCTTTACAATATTGATGGTAAAGATGTAATTGTACTTGCAGAAGGTAGACTCGTAAACTTAGGTTGTGCAACAGGTCACCCATCATTTGTAATGAGTAACTCATTCTCAAACCAAACACTTGCACAAATAGAATTATGGACAAACCATAAAAACTATGAAAACAAAGTGTACGTTTTACCTAAACATTTAGATGAAAAGGTTGCACGTTTACACCTTGCTAAAGTTGGTGCTCAATTAGATGAATTAACGCCAGAGCAAGCTGCATACTTAGGTATTCCACAAAATGGTCCATTTAAGTCTGATTTATACAGATATTAATAGTTCCCCCGGATTTAAAAAATGCCCGACCTTTATGGTTGGGCATTTGTATTTAGTTCCTATCCTACATGAATCGAACCGCGACAAGTATATTACTGACCACAATTTTGTTTGTTGTAAATAACGTATCCCTATTTGCCAGGGAAGATACGACCGTTCATAGTTTACGAGACTCTACATTTATACTACGGAGTAAAAAAGGAATTTTTAAAAAATTAGGGGATGCGATTTGGATTGATGCGCCTCAGTTTAACATGCAAAATAATTCGGGTGTAATAAAAAATGAATCGCCCTTTACTACATTTAAAGGAAAGGTTATTAATCAAATTAAAGTAAACAGCGTTTCCTATACGACTCCATTTAATGACACTATGGCCACCGGTAAAAAAATAAAAAGGGCCATGGAGGAAGCATTGTATAATAGTACTACCAATAAAACAATGCTCAAAAATTTATTTTTTAATACTGGTGATACCTTATACCCTTTTCTTATTGCCGATAATGAAAAATTTTTAAGAGAGCTGGCATTTATTCAGGATGCAAGAATTGTTGCCTCCATCGACCCTTCCGATTCTAATGGCGTAATCATGAATATTCAGTGGAAAGATATATTTCCATTTGGTGGTAGCGCAAACATTGGAAGCATTCAATCATTTAATGCAGAAGTGAACCATAATAATTTACTAGGCTTAGGTGATAAAATTCAAATCAACGCACTTTACGATTTAGACAGAAGGCCACTTGCAGCTACCGGACTTGAATACACAAAACGAAATTTATTAGGCAGTTTTGTAAACCTTACCGTTGGTGTCGACAAATTTAAACCAGCATTTAATAGCGGTCGTAGAGAAGAATATGCGCGTTACATAAGAGGAGACCTTCCGCTAGTGAGCCCATACCATAGTTTTACAGGCGGCTTTGAATTTGGGCAATACGAAGCCAATAATACTTATAATACCCGCATTTCATACGACCATGTTTACAAATATGCCTATGGTATTATGGATGGATGGATGGGTATTAATATTGGCGCAGGGTTAAGGGTAAAAGATAATTTACAAACGAGGCTACGTAAGTTTATAAGCTTTAGAGCCATGTCAAAAAGATTTAGTGAAATTCCAGATACCGCAATGATTAAATACAATATTCATTACAGCGATATTGATGCCGGCCTTGTTGCATTTAATATTTTTAAGCAAGAATACTATCATACCAATTATATTTATGGATTTGGTAGAAACGAAGATGTTCCAGAAGGATATAGCTTTTCGGTGGTGAGTGGCTTAACGCAGCGAAACAGACGCACAAGGCCTTATATTGGTATCGATTATGAAAGAGACTATTTTACAGATCAAAAAAACTACACCAATTTCATTCTCAAATTAGGCGGATATTTGCACAATGGTTCATTAGAAGATGTTAGTTTTTTAAGTGCAGTCAATTATTTTACAGGACTCAAAAAACTGTCTAACCCAAAATGGTCTAAAAGAAATTTTGTACAAATAAGTGCTACCCAACAAGTAAAAACCATTTTGAATGAGCCTCTTTATTTACGCAGTGAATATGGTATTCCAACATTTAAAAATGACAACATACAAGCAGCTACAAGGGTATCATGTAATATAGAGTCGGTGTATTATAACATGGTTAAATATTATGGCTTTAGTTTTGCCCCATTTATTTTTATCAATAGTAGTTACATCAAATTAATTGGAGAGGATCTCCAAAAAGGAAGCATTTATACAGCCCTAGGACTAGGATGCAGAACTAGAAATGAAAATTTAGTATTTGGAACCATTGAGCTTAAAGCCTACTATTATCCGCGCACTATTTCCAATATGACACCGCTCAATGTAAGCCTTACAACCGGACTAAGATTTAGATATAATAGCCAACTCATTCGCAGACCGGATTTTATTCAACTGAACTAAATAATTGATTCAAACCACAACCTTTACCAAGTAGATTTGTTATACCATTATCAACCCAAAATATATGGTTCAAGCTTATAATTTTTTAGCCAGTTGGCAACTTTTTCCAGAAAAATGTTCATTTGAACATGGCCTTGCTCCAAAAAGTGGAAATTATAAAATTGAAAGCATCAATAATGGTCATGCCCTTCTTATTAGCAGCAACTGGGTAAGTATCGAAAATGAAGCTTTTTATACCCAACATGAAGTAGTACCCGACGCCTCATTGAGAGCCTTTGAAAACCAAATTTTAGCAGATAGCATTTTTTCTGAAATCCCCAATGCTTCTACCCTAGTTACTCGTTTTGTCAAAGAAGAAAAAACGGTACTTGATGTGACCCATGAAATACTAGCCAATGGCTATTTAAAGATTACACAAAAAGGAACCAAGCCTGATGGCGAAGCTTTTACCAACACTGAAATTTACCATAAGCAATTAAGCGTAATGCCATATGCTGCATCGGCGGCTGGTGTTGCTATTAGACCCACTAAAGAAGGTGTAATCAAACACAAAGCTTTATGGGCTATGGAAGAGCAAACCAATATGCAGCTCGATCAAATCAAGCAACAAATTGAGTTACTCGCTAAGCAAGCACAAGAAATTAGAAAGCGCAAAGAATTAAGTTTAATGATTTACGAAGCCAAGCTTGGTTTTAAACCTCAAATTGGACATACCTATCATTTGTATGAGAAAAATGATGGCAACCATATGTTATCATTAGTTTCCCCAGGTGAATGGGGCGGAAATGGCCCTTTCAAACAATTTATTTCTAGCGTTCGATTACTAGCCGATCATACCTGGGTAGAAATTAGCGAATAAAGACTTCCACCTTTTTCAAATAAACGATCAACGCGTTTTTCAACTTCTTCATCTTTTATTAAAACAGGTGCATGATGTGGTTTAATTCTTGCATCAATAACAAGTGGTCCTGTGCATCCCCAATGCTTGTTTTGCGTAAATGATCCTATACCGTAAATATCATGCGAGGGATTACTTCTTGTATACGTCACCCACAAATAATTATTCAGTGTTTGTGCTGTAAAATTTGCATCATCACAAATTACAATAATGGCTATGCCTTCTAATGGTGTATTTGATAATTGAGCATCTAATGCATTCATTTGACTAGCGGCATCTACAACATTTGTATAGGCTGGTGCAGTAACACAAACAACCCCTGGCATTGCCAAAGCTTCATTACCAAAGCCTTCTAGCCCATTTATTAAAGTAGGAACCACGTTCGATAAATCACGTATTTTATCGCCATAAGCAGCAAACACCACTTTACTACCACTATTAATGCCCGT
>JBEITL010000031.1:0-9385 GCA_040374915.1 Sediminibacterium sp.
ACAGATGTTCCTGCGCTAACTCCGGTAACAAGTCCAGTATTACTAATTGTTGCAACTCCTGTTGATGCAGATGACCATGGTGTTGTTGCGTCTGCCGTTGCAGAACCTGATAACTGCGTAGTACTTCCAACGCAAGCATTAAGTGTTCCAGAAATTGTTGGTAATGGATTAACAGTGATGATTGCAGATCCTGTTCTATCTCCTGCAACTGCTGTACAATTTGCATCTGTCAAGGATGTTACAGAATAGGTTTTGGTTGTTGCCAAAGAAACTGAAAATGTGTATGTAGAAGAACTTGTTGATACTGATGTAGATGTGGTTCCATCGGAATAAGTAATGTTCCAAGGTGCTGTTCCAGTAAGTGCAATTGAAATGGTTGCTGGCGAATTTGCACAAACAGTAGTTGATCCGGTAATTACACTTGTAGGCCTTGGATTAACAGTTAAAGTAACTTCAGATGATGTCCCAGCAGGAGTACAAGTGCCACTAACAATTAGTTGGTATTTGTAACCATTCATACTAACGGTTGCACCAGTAATTGTTAATGATGCTGTTGTTGCACCAGTATATACACCAGTGTTTGTTACGTCTGTATAGGTGCCGCTTGGAATTTTTACCTGCCACTTGTATGTTAAATTTGAACCTGTTGCCACTGCAGTAAAAGTGGTATTCTGTCCGTCACAAATTGTTTTATTGGTAGGCTGTGTTGTTATCTCAGGTGCAGTTAACACAGTTATTGAGTGGCTTTTTGAGCTACTTCCACAACTATTCGTAGTAGTAAGGGTTAATGTGTAAACTCCGGGATCAACTCTTACGGGAAAAGTAAAGTTTAAGGTAGTTTGACTGCTAATTGTAACATTACTGCTATTTTTTAAAACCCAAGCATATGTAGCGTTCGTACATGGAACACTGTCGGCCATCACATTAGATCTGTTAGGAATTGTAAAAGCCGCATTGTTAAAACAAAAAGTAGTATCTCCATTGCTTGAAGTAAAGCCTGTGCCGTCTGTAACATTATATCCGAAACGTGCTATTGGAGCCTTTTCTATGCAAATTGTTTTGCTCAATTCCTTTTGATTTCTACAAAAGTTATTTGTAACTACTAATGAAATTTTATGTAATCCAATTGTGCTAAAGCTTCTAGAAAAGTTATGACCTGTGTTGTTTTTAAGTCCAGTAAATTCTTTTGCATAACTTGCATTTACTAAATCAATTGGTGTCGTTTGATTTACATACCATTTACTTTGAAATGGAGGATTTGCATCACAATTAGTTACCACATTATTGGCATCTACAATTGGTTTTGTTCCTGGATCAGACTGGTTTATAAACTGAATAGTACTATTGATGCAAGCATAACTTGGGGAAGTAAAATCTGCTACTTCAGGCAGGCCAATTACGGCTGTACCTGTAGCTGGGCTAGTTGGGGAATTGCAGTAATTTGGATTTGTGCTAGCTCCGCTGACTAGCGATTGTAAAGTTGTAACAGTGATTGTGAATTTTTTATCTGGATCAGTACAAGACGAGGTATTGTAAGAGTGGGTAAAATTTCCTGATGCAGAAATAACCTGGCAATGCGATTTCAACTCGATTATTCCGTCGCCCCAGTTTATTTGATATTGAAATGAGGGATCATTATTTTGAATACCTTGCCCGGTAATTGGTATATTAATTGTAAGTGTCTCCGGAGCACAGCCTTGTAATAAATTAAAGGTGATTCCAGTAGCAGTTTTTAGATTTGCTATAATATAACCTCTGGTACTTATTGAACCATTTGATCCTGTAGCTTTTACAATAAAACTATATTTTCCACCACTTGCATAACCTCTTCCGTAACCATCACTTGAAATATCAATATTTGATGTGGTTAAGCCTGTCACCTCATCTTTTATATAGCAAATTAATGAGTTCGCGCTTGTATTTGAAGTTGCTTTGCCAATTGTAAAATTTATAACTTCTGAACTTCCAGATTGACAGCGTCCAAAAATTGTATCTGTTAAAATTATATTTTCTGCTGGAGCTGACACAAGTGCTGATGGTCCTGAATTTGCAGCAATTGAAAATTTAACAGGGCAAACCCAATCCGATATTGGGACAGATGGACTTGTTGCCTTTATTTTTAGCTGGTATACTTGACCGGCTACTGGACTAAAGTTTGCATCTGATGGAATTAGCCCATTTATGAAATTTGCATAAGTGGCTCTAAATCTTCCAATTAATATTCCAGCGTCACTAGAAAAATCTGAAGGGGAGAGGTATAGTTCAAATACATTATCAGGCTTAAAACAAGTATTTCCAACTGAAAATGGTAAAACAATAGACGAACCTTTTGCATATGTTCCTGAAATTAATGCCTCAGGCGTAGCTCCTAATTGGGCTATTGTAGCAACTGGAAGCAACAGTAAAAGGGCAATAACAATTTTATTTTTAATAAAATTTTTCATTCAGCACTATATTAATTTCTTAAATAATTATTTTGTTATGTGGTCAATTACCACAGGATAAAGCGGCACTTTAATTTCCTCAATTGATCATTGTTTGGATCGTCAAACAACATCATTTTTAAATTTAATTCTAACGAACCTGCACCTGCTCTAGCAAGTCTTAACTCTGACGTGGTAATGTCATAGTTTAAGCCCACTGATAAGTTTCCTTTTTTATATCCGACGTAAGGAGCAAAAGAATCTTTGAAACGCATAAAAGCACCAATTTGAAATTCGTCTCCATCTTCGTCTATGTAGCCATTAATGTTTCGGCCATACACAATGCCAAGGGTGGTAAAATTGCTTGCTTCAGATCTCGTATGAGCAAATGAGCCATACAAACGGTTTTCATTTTTGTCACTTAATGAAATGCCCCCATGCGCAGTAAGGCCTGGAGGTATGCTGAATGAAAGATTGTTGTTGCTACTTGTAGGTCTATTTAAGTGAGAACCTGCAATGCCAATGTAATAACTAAAATCTTGTTCTAAGTAGGATAAGAGAAGGCCAGCACTGTAGTCAAATATGTTGGATGAAAAACCAAAACCTTCGCCACTTGGTATGCTGCTATTATATCCAATGTATGGGGCAAATTGAGATTGGAAAGTTAATTTGGTGTAATCTAGCAAGTAAGAACGGTAACTCATTTGACCGCCAAATCCAATACGTAAACTTCCGGATTGATCAATGGCTTTATGAAATGCAAAGTTTCCACCTATTTGTGTTTGCTTGAATCCTCCATCATTTGACTTATCATATACAGCCAGTATTCCAACGGCAGCTATATCGTTTGCGCCAATAAAATTATCTAGTATTCTTACTTCTCCGTTAAAAACCCCCGTAACGTATGGGTAGGCCACATTGCCCCACTGACTTTTAAAATTGGACTGCATACTTGCACGACCATTAAATAAACCATTGGTTGCTGGATTGACCATTAATGGTGCCGAATAATTCTGTGTAAACGGAATCATTTGTGCACTGGCTAGCTTAAAACTCACCAAAAAAAATGCAAAGCAATACTGCTTCAAGTGCGATAACTTGATACGTCTATTCATACTTACTTTTTTTTGTATTGGGTTGCCCATCCACAGGCATCGCCCAAACAAATATTTGAAACTGTACCGGCTGGAGGGGATAGATAGCCAGCAGTTCAACTTATAGACGTTAAAAATAGCCGATTTAAGTCAAATTTAAGTATAAATACGCTAGAAAAAATTCGAATTTAACGCATGAATTAGGTAAAAATTGCATGTATTAGGCCTATTTAACCAAAAAGTTGCAAAATATTAGCTTTAGGCAAACATTTATAGAAGTCTTTTGTTTAACATCTTTAAAGCATCGAAATATGAAAATTGCACAAAAAATAGCCTTTTTTGTACTTGTATTCGGCCCTCTTTTTGTTTCAGGGCAAACCACTGGAAAATTGAGTGGTACTATTTACAGTAAAAAAACACAGCAAATTGTGCCTGGCTTAACGGTACAAGTAATTCCCGGAAATACTAAAACGGTTTCTGATAGTCTTGGCAATTTTAGATTTTCACAGTTAAAACCCGGTGCATATACAATTGAAGTTTCTGGAGTTGGATTTAAAACCAAACAGCTTAATAATATTCCTGTTACCACCGGTAATGAAAATAATATTCAAATAGAAATAGAGGAGCTTGTTAATCAGTTGTCAAATGTAACTGTAACGAGCCGACGAAGTTCTGCTAAAGCAGCAACGCTAGAAAGCCCACTTAGTATTCAGCGTTTAACTACAGAAGATATTAAAAACAATCCGGGTGGCTTTTTTGACATTAGTAGAGTGATACAATCGCTTCCAGGTGTGGGAGGGGGTGCGGCTGGTGGAACATTCAGAAATGATATTATTATCAGAGGTGGAGCTCCAAGTGAAAACGTTTTTTATTTAGACGGAATAGAAATTCCAATTATCAATCACTTTGGAACGCAGGGAAGTGGTGGCGGACCGGCAGGAATTTTAAATGTTCTTTTAATTGAGGATGTAAGATTAAGTACTTCTGCCTTTGATGCTAAATATGATAACGCGCTCAGTAGCGTATTTCAGTTCAAGCAAAAAAATGGTAATCCAAATAAATTTCAAGGAAACATAAGATTGAGTTTAACAGAGAGTGTACTTACACTTGATGGCCCTATGTCTAAAAAAACAACTTTTGTAGCGTCTGCTCGTAAAAGTAGTTTAGGGATACTTGCAGGACTACTTAATTGGTCTTTTTTGCCTAACTATTCCGATTTTCAGTTTAAAACCACCACGCGAATCAACGATAAAACAACATTAACATTTCTTGGTGTTGGTGCCATTGATCGGTTCAAGTTTATTACCCCCGATAGTTTAACTGCCGAAAATCAGTATGTGCTTGGCAATAGCCCAACCATCGATCAAAATAGTTATACAATAGGCGCTACCATTAAAAAAATTATTCCAAAAGGTTATTGGAATTTGAGTATCAGCCGAAATTTTTTAGACAATCAGGCAAACAAATTTGAAGACAATAAAAATCCGATCGAGCAGCAGCGTACACTAAAAATAAAAAGTATTGAAGCTGAGAGTAAAATCAGATGGGATGTTACAAAAAACTATGATAATGTTACATTGAGCTATGGCCTTACTGGTCAATTAATTCGTTTCGATAACATTTTTTATCAGGTATTACGAAGGTCTACAAGCCCTTCTGTGCCTGCGCTTACGATTAATAGTAATACCAATACTAACTTTATTCGTTACGGTGGATTTGCACAAATTGGTACGCGTGTATTAAATGATAAACTATCGCTTAGTGGCGGTATACGTATGGATGCTAATAATTTAAGTAATAGCGAATCCAATCCATTAAAACAATTGAGTCCAAGATTGAGTGCAAGTTTGGCAATTTCAGATGTGCTTCGTTTTAATGCGAGCTATGGTATTTATTATAGATTACCTACTTATACACAATTGAATTTTAGCAATAGTAGTACGGGTGAAAAAACAAATCCTGGAACTTATATTCAATCTACACATTACGTAGCTGGATTTGAGTATCTTCCTAAAAACACCACAAGAATTACTGTTGAGGGATTCTATAAAGCATACAGCAATTACCCAGTTAGTATGAATGATGGCATCAGTATTGCTAACAAAGGATTGGAGTTTGGGGCTATTGGAAATGAACCCATCGCACAATTTGGAAAAGGTCGTGCTTATGGCTTTGAGTTTTTTGCACAACAAAAATTAACCAAAAACTTTTTTGGTGTATTGAGTTATACTTTTTACAGAAGTGAATTTACAGGGCTTGATAATAAATTTGTTTCGGCAAGCTGGGATAATCGTCAGCTTATTAGTATGACAGCTGGTTATAAGTTGCCTAAAAACTGGGAAATTGGTTTGAAATTTAGATACCAAGGTGCTGCTCCATTTACACCATACAACGAACCTTTAAGTAGAGCGAATTATTTGACCCTTGGTGCTGGTGTTTTTGATTATTCCAGGATTAACTCTCAACGACTTTCGGCATTTAATGCTGCCGATATAAGATTTGATAAAAAATGGAATTTCAAGAAAACAACGCTTGATTTTTATATCGATATCACCAATTTTTACGGTTCAGAAGCCAAGGAAGCAGATTTGTATACCTTTAAAAGAAACGAAGCAAATACAGCATTTGTAACTTCTGATGGAAAACCATTAATGCCGGATGGAAGTAACGCTGTACCGGTATATTTAAAAAATTCTCAATCAACCATATTGCCAAGTATTGGTCTCATAATTGAGTTTTAAAAATCTAATTTCCAGAGTTGATCGTAATAATCGATGCCTTGGGTAGAAGAACCTACAATATATAATTCGGCCCCTGCTGTTATTAAAATGGCGGGGCCTATTTTTTTATCTAATACGCCAATATACCATTTGTCATTGAGTGAATCGTAAATGTCAAATCTGGTTTTATCATCACCACCATCTGGAAAGAAAACAACATAGTTGCCTAATTTTCCCATGCTATTGGTACTAAATGATCCGGGCTGAAACAAGCATTGAAAGGTAGTTCCTTTTCCGCCTAGTAAATCAAGTATTTCTATTTCGTTGGTAAGGCCTTTGTCGGTAATGCCTCCTGCCCAAAGTGCCTTTCCCCTCAGGCCAATAGAGGCGAGTGCATATTTTGCTTTACTCATACTCGATACGCTCCAGCTATTTGTTTTTGGGTCATAGATATCAATGTTGTTAAATGGATTGCCACCGATGTTACTTGTAGCACCGCCCGATAAATAAATACTTCCTCCAACACTCGTTGCAGCGATACTTACCCTAGGTTGGCTTAAATTTTTTGTGGTCCATTTTTCTGATAAATAATCATACATGTATACGGCCGGTCCACCAGCAAATAAAACTTTATTGCCCTGGGCTATTGCTGTATACTGTCCCGGTTTAGGTAGTTCTGTAATACTCCATTTTTGTTCCACAATATCATACATGTCTACCCTTGTAGTAGGTGAGGCATTACCTTGTAGTGCTGTTCCGCCGCCAAAAAATACTTTATTGCCTGCAACAGCTGCTGCAACGCCCCATTTTTTTTGACTGAGCTCTGAAGTGGTCCAGTCTTTTGTTATAACATCGTAAATATCAACTCTAGAAGTAAAATTGGGTCCAGGTCCAGCGGGTGGATATCTTCCGCCCGCTAAAAATATTTTATTCCCTAAAAAAGCAACACCCTATACTTTTCTTTTTTCAGATAATGTTCCAACAGGTGTTAACCTTGCCTGCATGACTTGCCTATTGGTGGCAATAATATTTAATTGTGTGGTGTCTTTTTTTACATTTCCATCATTGTCTGTAACACTTAATTCAAAAATATATTTTCCAGCTAAAAGTCCTGTAACAGATGCTTGTGCTTTGTTTGGATTAGTGATTTCAATAGCAGCATTAGTAGGAAAAATAGTTTGCCAATTGTATTTTATGATAGTGCCATCCGGATCGTAAGATTCTGAACCATTAAGTGTAATGATTTCTGGATTGGTACTACATTTTGTTAAGTCGTATGGGATGTTTTGATCGGTTCCTGCATTTGCTACAGGAGGAACGCCAGGCGCTTCATTTACCTGAACTGTAAGCGTATCCCTGTCTACGAGTCCTGTGGCATCCGTAACCCTAAGTTCAAATAAATGAACTCCTGCAGATAATTTGGTTACATCTGTTATTGCATTAGCTGGCGATGTATATGTTGGGTTGCCTGTGCCTTTAATTCTTGACCATAAATAATCGCTAATATCATTGTCAGGATCTGAAGATGCGCTACCATCAAGTGTAACTTTGTTGTTAGGAAGTTGTATTGTTTGATCAGGTCCAGCCTGTGCATCGGGTGGTCTAGCTATTTTTGTTTTATCTACATAAACAGTGACAGTATCTTTTGCAGTTAGTTTAAAATTATTAGTCACCGTTAATTCAAAAACATATTTTCATTCTGTTAGCTTTTTGATCCATGTTGTTTTTGCGCTAGGGGATACAATACTATTGTTTGCCGGGCCACTTAATTTTGTCCATTTGTAACTTGTTATACTCCCATTGTTGTCAAAGGATTTACTACCATCTAAAAAAGCAGAATCTTGGGGTAAAACAATGGATTGGTCTTTTCCAGCAACTGCAACAGGGGCTGTTTTTACGGTGCCGCCATCTTCATAGGAAAGATCTTTGGCGCAACTATTAAACAGTAGCCAGCACATGCATACCCAATAAATAAATATAGAAGCTGGCTTCTTCATTGATTTAAAGGTAATAAAATCCGAAGATTATATTAAATTGCTTCAAATACTTGTTATGCGTATCCTTATTTATATACTACTTACTGTTTGCACGAGCTCATTATTTGCGCAACAATCAGCGCCAAATAAAACGTCTAATACCGGAAAATATGTATTGGCAATTCATGGTGGTGCTGGTACCCTTAATAAAAGCCAGTTTACACCTGCGCTTGAAGCTAAGTACAAGAGTGGACTTGATAGTGCACTACTTGTAGGCAATGCCATTTTAGAAAAGGGTGGAACCGCATTAGACGCCGTTGAAGCAACTGTTAGAGTACTAGAAAATAATCCGCTATTTAATGCCGGTAAAGGTGCCGTATTTACAAGTGAAGGCGTTAATGAACTCGACGCAGCAATTATGGATGGGAAAACCTTAGCTGCAGGTTCTATCGCTGGTGTTAGGACTATTAAAAATCCAATTACTGCAGCACGAGCGGTGATGGAAAAATCGGAACACGTTTTATTAAGTGGAAGAGGTGCCGAAGCATTTGCTGCTTTACAAGGTATTGAAATAGTTGATCCCTCTTATTTTTATACGCCAGAAAGATGGAAGGGTTTGCAGCGCGCAAAACAAAGAGACTCTTTGGATCAATTAAAAAAAGCTGGGCAAACCGCTTACAATATTGAAATTGAGGAGCAGCGTCGAAAAGATAAATATGGAACAGTTGGTGCTGTAGCATTAGATACCCATGGTAATTTGGCAGCCGCTACCAGTACGGGCGGTATGACCAATAAAAAATGGGGTAGAATTGGTGATGCGCCAATTATTGGAAGCGGCACTTATGCCAACAATAATACGGTGGCTATTAGTTGCACCGGTTGGGGTGAATATTTTTTAAGACTTGTGATGGCAAAAAGTATTAGTGACAGGATGGAATTTGGTGGACAAAGTTTAGCGCTTGCTTCCGAAACACTTGTTATGAAAGAACTTCCCGCACTTGGTGGTGATGGTGGACTCATTGCTGTTGATAAAAATGGCAATATTGCACTTCCATTTTGTACAGAGGGTATGTATAGAGGATTTATTAAAAAAGAAAAACACGGCGCTGCTATTGTAAAAGATATTTTAATTTTCAAATGATATTTCCAGTAAAAGTCCCTTACACAGTTGG
>JBEITL010000015.1:0-11510 GCA_040374915.1 Sediminibacterium sp.
ATTAAATAACACTAAATAAAAGCCATTTTGACAAAAAAATCAACTTCAAATAGGTCTCCCATTTTTTGGATTCCAAGTACTTGGTTTGCCATGGGACTTCCGTTTGTCGCATTGTCTACCTCTAGTTCAATTATGTACAAAAACATGGGGATTTCTGATTCTCAAATAGCATTTTGGACTTCAATTATTATGTTGCCATGGTCTATCAAGCCATTATGGGGTCCATTTTTGGAAATGTATAAAACAAGAACTTTTTTTGTTTACACCACACAAATTTTTACTGGCTGTTTATTTGGTTTAGTTGCGCTAACCTTAAAAATGGATCATTTTTTTAGTTTGAGTATTGCCGTATTATCGATCATAGCATTTAGTGGGTCTACCCATGACACAGCTGCAGATGGCGTGTATTTAAATGAACTATCATCAAAATTGCAGGCAAAATTTGTAGGGTGGCAAGGGGCATTTTACAATCTTGCTAAATTGCTTTCAGGGGGCGCATTGGTGTATCTTGCTGGCGAACTAGAAAAAAAATATGGTATTGCAAATGCTTGGATGACAGTGATGTTTATTTATGGCATCATTATGATTGTGCTTGGGATTTACAATATGAAAATGCTTCCCAATGATAGCAGAGATGCAGAAATTCAAAGTAAGCAGGAAGGATTGAATACTTTAAAAGATGTTATCATTACTTTTTTTCAGAAAAAGAATATTTGGTACAGCTTAATGTTTATCGTCTTTTACCGTTTTGCTGAAGGACAGGCCATTAAAATAACGCCTTTGTTTTTTAAAGCCGCAAGGGTTGATGGTGGATTGGGTTTAAGTACTTCCGAAATTGGTGTGTTATATGGTGTTGTAGGTGCTGCTTCCTTTGTTTTAGGTTCAATTGGTGCTGGGTATTTTGTTTCAAATAAAGGGCTCACAAAGAAAACACTGATGATGCTTTGCGCTTTTTTTAATGTTCCTTTTATTGCATATACTTTTTTAGCAATTGCGCAACCTGTTAATATCAATATTATTGGACTTGCTGTTGGCGTTGAGTATTTTGGCTATGGCTTTGGTTTTGTGGGTTTGATTTTATTTATCATGCAAAATATCGCCCCTGGAAAATACAAAATGGCGCATTATGCTTTTGGTAGTGGTTTAACAAGTTTAGGATTTATCATTCCATCTATGATTAGTGGATTTGTAAGTGATTATTTGGGTTACAAAGAATTCTTTATCTGGGTTTTAATTTCTACCATACCCGCTTTTTTAATTACCTGGCTTGTTCCATTAAATAGTGAAGCGGTTAGTGAAACACAAAACGATTAAACGATGTTAATTACAGGCACTTTTATTGATGAAATCAGTCATGATATCCCTCACCAAAACTGGGGTCCTGCCGAGTGGGAAAAGGATTTTCAGCATATGAAAGCCGCCGGGATTGACACGGTGATTGTTATTAGGTGTGGGTATAGAAGATTTCTTACCTATCCATCTCAATACTTGATGGACAAATTTGGATGTTACAATCCTCCCATTGATTTGATTGATTTGTATTTACATCTTGCCGAAAAATATGGAATGAATTTATATTTTGGTTTGTACGATAGTGGAATTTATTGGGATACTGGAAACATGCAAATTGAAATTGACGTAAATAAATTTGTAATTGAAGAAGTATGGAAGCTATATGGACACCGAAAAGCATTTAAAGGATGGTATGTAAGTACCGAAATTAGTCGTAAAACAAAAGGTGCGATTGAAGCATTTAGTAGTTTAGGCGGTATGTGTAAAGAAATTAGCCAACAACTACCCGTATTTATTTCTCCATGGATAGATGGTAAAAAATCTGTTATGGCAAGCACATCGGCTTTATCAAAAGCGGATGCTATTTCAGTGAAAGAGCATGAACAGGAATGGAATGAAATCTTTGATGGCATACATCAATCTATTGATGCTGTTGCATTTCAGGATGGGCATGTCGATTATCATGAGTTAGATCAATTTTTGACAGTCAATAAATTATTGGCAGATAAGTACAAGCTTCAATGTTGGACAAACACCGAGTCGTTTGATAGAGACATGCCTATCAAATTTTTGCCCATCAAGTTTGAAAAATTAAAACTGAAATTGGAAGCTGCAAAAAGAGCTGGATATGATAAGGCCATCACTTTTGAGTTCAGTCATTTTATGAGTCCACAGTCTGCATATATCCAAGCCCATCATTTATACAACCGGTACCTCGAATACCGTCAAACGCAAGTTTAGTATGAAAAAATTTGTTCCTTTATTTATCTTTTTAGTCCTTTCTTTTATTGCTAATGCACAAGCTGTTCAAAAAGAAATTCGTGGTACCTGGGTTACCAATGTTGCAAGTGACGCAATGCTAACGCCTGCTAATGTGAAGCAAACGGTGTTGAATTGTAAAAAAAATGGATTGACTGATATTTTTGTGGTTGTTTGGAATGGAGGTGTAACTATGTATCCTAGTGAAGTGCTTAACAAGTATATTGGAATTCCTCAATCACCCGTTTACGGTAATTTTGACCCCTTAGCTGCGTTTGTAGATGAGGGCCATCAATTGGGCTTAAAAGTGCATGCCTGGTTTGAATTTGGCGCATCTTATGCGTATAAAGATAGCGCTCAACAAGGTTGGCTAGCAAAATATCCTGAATGGGTAGGGAGAAATAGTAAAGGTGCGTTACTCAAAAAAAATGGATTTTTTTGGTGGAATGTTTTAAATCCACAAGTTCAAGATTTCTTGCAACAACTTGTATTAGAAGTTGTAAAAAAATACGATGTTGATGGTATACAGGGTGATGATCGTTTGCCAGCAATGCCAAGCGAAGGAGGGTATGATCCATATTCTATTGGGCTCTATAAAAAAGAATTTGGCGGCAAAATGCCTCCAAGTAATTCAAAGGATAGTGTTTTTCTTCAGTGGAAGGCTGATAAAGTAAGTGGTTTTGGTAAATCAATATATCAGCTTGTAAAAAAACAAAGAGCCAATTGCATGGTGTCTTGGGCGCCAAGTATTTATCCATGGAGTAAAGAAAATTATTTGCAAGATTGGCCAGCGTGGTTGAATGGTGGTTATGCAGATTTAATTATTCCGCAATTGTACCGGTATGATATTAAAGCGTATGAAAAAATACTTAAAGAATTGACGTTGCAGGTTCCATCGACTTTAAAACATAAGGTCATTCCGGGTATACTTACTTCATTAGGGGACGGTTACCGGGTAAATGAAACGATGTTAAAGCAAATGATAGATATGAATAGGCAATATGGTTATAACGGTGAAGTGTTTTTTTATTATGAAACCATTAATAAGTAAACCAAAAATCATAGATGTACTATGAAAAAGATTTCACTTTATTTTTTATCGTTTCTTTTAGTTGTTGGTGTAGTCGCTTGTAAAAAAACGCCAGCACCAACTCCAACGCCTCCCGTTGCCGTTGTGCCAAAGGCCAAATTAATGAATTTACCGGCAGGATGGAATTACGCTACATTAATTAATGCAACTTTTCCTGATGGAATTGAATTGTATTATTTTGATAGTATCCATGCAGGTAAAAAGACAAAAATGTTTTGTGTGGCTTACTCATCAAAAAATAATTTATTTGAATTTAAGCCCACTATTTCGACAACAGCAAAAAAGCTAAGTGATTTTAGTAAAGATGAAACGGGTAAAGTGTTGGCTTCAATAAATGGAGGTTATTTTGGAGGTAATCAGTCTTTTAGTTTGGTAAAATTTAATGGTGCGCCTGTTTTTGCAGCTAATATCAAAACATTATCCCGAAATTTTAATGGAACTGCCACTACTTATTTTCCAACGAGGGCTGCATTTGGAGTAAGTGCAAGCGGAGATCCAAGTGTTGCCTGGATTTATCATGTTGGAACAGGAAATGATTTAATTTATCAATACCCAGGTCCTAGTAGTAATGCCGAAGGAACGGCTCCCAATCCAGTTCCTAATGAAACATTTCCAACAGGTGGTACTTTGTGGAATATTCATTCTGCAATAGGGGGTTCACCAATGTTGATTCGTAATAATGTGGTTAATATTACAGATATACAGGAACTGATCAGTATTAATAATTCGAGTTCGCGCCCTAGAACAGCTATAGGATATACCGATGCTGGATTAATTATATTACTTGTAGTTGAAGGTGATAATACCGCAGCTGGTTATGCTGGTCTAAATCTTGTTGAATTGGCAGCTGCATTAAAAAATTTGGGTTGCACTAATGCAGTTAATTTAGACGGCGGTGGATCGAGTTCGATGATTGCTGGCGGTCAATTGTTAAACCGTCCAGGTGACAATGGTATTGAACGTCCAATTGTTAGTGCGGTTTTAATTAAGCAACGATAGTTTTATTTAATCCTATCTATCTATCTATCTCTCTCAAACTTTAAACGCATCCCTCTGCTACTTTCAGCAAAGCTTCCATTATCATAAACAAGCTGTCCATTTACAAAGGTCTTAATCACTTTACTTTTAAACTGGTAGTTTTCAAATGGTGACCAGCCACATTTGTACAACGAGTTTTCTTTAGTTGCGGTCCAGCTGTTATTGAGGTCCACAATTACCATATCTGCGAAGTAGCCTTCTCTAATATAACCACGCTCTTTAAGTCTGTATATTTCAGCTACATGGTGGCTAGTTTTTTCTACAATTTTTTGAAGCGGTAATTTATTTTGGTGGTATAACTCTAGTAGTGCAGGAAGCGCGTGTTGCACGAGTGGCCCGCCCGACATGGCTTTTGTGTAATTACCACTTTTTTCTTCTATTGTATGTGGCGCATGGTCGGTGGCAATAATATCTATTTTATTATCAAGTAGCGCTTGAATCAATCCCTCTTTATCCTGAGGTGTTTTAACCGAAGGGTTCCATTTTATTTTTGAGCCTAGCGTATCATAATCTTCGCTTGTAAACCATAAGTGGTGCACACATGCTTCTGCCGTTATTCTTTTATCTCTAATGTTTTGTTGCTGCTCAAATAGTGCCGCTTCTTTTTGGGTAGAAATATGAAAAAAGTGAAGCCGATTATTGTGTTTTTTGGCAATCTCTAATACTCTTTGCGTAGCAACAAAACAGGCTTCTTCTGTTCTAATGAGGTGGTGGTGGTTAAATGGAATATTGTCACCAAATTCTTTTTTGTACCTATCCGTATTGGTTTTAATAATACTGTCATCTTCACTATGAAGGGCTGTTAATATGGAGGTTCTAGCAAATAATTTTTCTAAATAATCGGGATAGTTGGCTAGTATACCATGGTCGTTGTTAAAGTAGAGGCCATCATCTGTAATGCCGCATACATTTTCCGGATCCGTTAGTAGCGCTTCTTCTAAATTATCTTGGTTGATGCCCATAAAAAAGGAATAATTAACCACCGATGATTCAGATGCAATCGCATATTTTTCTTCTAATAATTGTTGTGTTAATGTATTTGGAATGGTGTTTGGCATATCCATAAAAGACGTGATACCGCCTGCTGCAGCTGCTTTTGACTCGGAGGCAATGGTTGCTTTATGGGTTAGGCCTGGCTCTCTAAAATGTACCTGGTCATCTATACATCCAGGAAGTAAATGCAAGTTTTCGCCATTTATTTCTTTTACCTCAGCATTAGCCGGCAGGTTAATACTACTTGCCATTTTTTCTATGCGCTGGTTGTTAATTAAAACATCGGAATAAAATGTTTTTCCTTCATTAACTACGGCTATATTTTTTATTAGGTATTTCATGTTGTTGCAGCTCTTTCTAGTTTATCGTTTATGGCAAGGCCCATACCAACCGCTGGCATTTTTTGGGCAATAATGAGGTCTAGGTTTTGATGGTCTAAACGGTGCATGGCTGCGTATAAATTTTTAGCAGCTTCTTCTAAATTTCCAGTTTGTGAAAGTGTTTCTACTGCTATCACAAAGCTTGGTAGGGTAGTGGGACTTAATTGTAAAACACCAATTCGTTTATCCGAATATTTTTGAATAACGGATGTAATTTCATCGGTTAAAATTGTTGTTGTACTTGGTGCATAGTGTTTTGATAGCATGCCCGGTGCTACTACCGATTCGTTGTTAGCATGAATGCGTATTTGTAAAGGGCCTGTAATTTTTTCAATGTCTTCCACTTTGGTACTACCTTGTCTGTACAAAATAGGCGCTCCATTTTCGAATCCAACAATCGTAGACTCGATACCTTTATCACAGCTACCTCCATCTATAACAATACTAAGCGAGTCTGTAAAATAATCCGCTACATGTTGTGCAGTAGTAGGGCTAATAGATCCAAATGGATTGGCGCTTGGAGCGGCTAATGGAAAATCTAATTGCTCCAATAGTTCAAGTGCAACAGGATGGTTGGGTACCCTAACACCAACTGTATTTTTGCCTCCGGTAACTAAGTCCGGTATGCGATCTTGTTTTTCTAAAACCAGTGTTAGCGGGCCAGGCCAAAAAGCATCTGCTAACTCTACAGCTACTACTGGAATATTTTTTGCCACTTGTTCTAGGTAGCCCGCCGATTTTATATGAACAATGAGTGGGTTAAAGTGTGGCCTATTTTTTAAAGCAAATATTTTTTCAACGGCTATCTCACTAAATGCACTACCCGCTAGGCCGTAAACTGTTTCGGTAGGCAATCCAATAATTTCATTGTTTTTTAACGCTGTAACAGCAGCTTCTATCGCATTTGTTTGCATAATGATTGTTTATGGATTGCACCTATCGCAGTAGGTAGGATCTTCTTCTTGTTTGCCATTAGGAAAATAGGCTTCCTGTGTATGATTGCATTTTTGACAAGCATATACATGAAATAAAGTACTTTTTGTAGGCGCTTTACAGTTTTCACATGGTAGTCCTGGTGTAGCCTCTTTAATACCAAAGCCGGGAATTTGACAACTTGGGCAGGTTGTTTTTATTTTTGTGATTAGTTTTTTTGTAGTTTCTTCTATCACTTCCATTCTGGATGGGTTCAAGTGCGCACGCATATCCGTTTCTACATACACCGATCCATAGGTCGTCATAAACTGAGTAAAGGTTTCAAGTAATTCTTTGGTATCAATAATGCCTTTTGCAATAATGTTATAACCCTCTTTTTTATCTTTTAAAATAAGGCCATGGCTTGGGAATTGAGCACTTTGTGCAAAGGCTAATAAGTCTTCTTCAGAACTTACTTCTTTGGCATTGTAATTTGTTTTTGTTGAAATTTCACGAACTACAATTTCTAGACTATTTTTCTTGTCCATAAAAACAAGTAATTCGTCGTCGGCAGGTAAAAAATAAAGTAGTGGGTGGGCGCCAAAAGAGCCCTCACTCGCTACCGCTAAATCGGTGCCAGTAAGTTCCATGGCAAGCAAGCACTTTTTTTTAGCGGCATCCATTGGGCTTAATTCCCTTTCTATTTCGCCAGTAAAAGTACCAAGCAAATCTGTATCCAAATTTTCGGGCACAATGCAGCTAACGCCCAACTCTTTTTCAAGTAGCGCTGCCATTGCAAGTTGTTTTTTGTGCTTGGTTGCTATAACAATAGAGCGGCCTTCAAAAAATTTATGCTGGCTCATTAATATATTCAATATGAATGGCTGAGGTAACTTTTAGGGAAACGTTTTTATCAGTAGCTCCTGTAATGATTGTTTCAAGTTTTGCCATTTCAGCTTTTAAGAATTCAACTTTGGCTTTCGAGTTATCATCTGGGGTTCCAAAGCGCTCAATATGGCTTATGTTTTTTTGTTGATGAAAATTAATCTTCATTGTAAACATATTGATTAAAACATCTTTTGCTTCTGCGGTGTTAAAAGTTCCATCAATGAGTGTTACTTTATTGTTGTTTTCCATGATCTATTTTTTTTGGTTTGTTTAAATTATTGGCCTTGTCCTAATGAGTAAGCAGCAGTTCCGTCAAATGCATACAGGTTCTCGGTTTTAATGGTATCAATGTCTTCTTCGATTGCTTTTTCTAAAAGTTCAATGATATCTGTTTTATACATTTGTTCGCCATTTTTTGCTTTAAACCTACATCTCCAATGGTCGGTGCAAAATGTTTCTTTAAATCCATCAGGCCATACTTTAATACCTCTGTTGGTAATCATAGAAAGGTAGATACCCTTACTTTCTAATGGTTGAATTTTATTTGCCAGTGCTTTGGGGTCTGATCCTGTCCAGTGTACAAAAAGATCCACGCCCTCTAGTGTTTTAATAGCAGATTCTTTTCTTTTGTACTTTGGAAGTTCGATAGCTAGGTTATCAGAATAAGTTACCGCTTTAAGTACCGATGGCTTTTGTCCTAGATTGGCAATAACAGCAGTAGCAAATTCGGCGGTACCCACCTTTTGTTTGCTGGTACCGTCTTTAAATATATCTGGGGTATGGGTTCCGTCTTCGAGGGTTTTGAGCCATGCATTTTGAATGCGTTCTGCTACATCTGCTTGTCCAATATGATTAAGCATCATAATGGCGCCTTGTAACAACCCCGATGGGTTAGCTATGTTTTTGCCAGCAATATCAGGGGCAGATCCATGGATTGCCTCAAACATAGAGCACTCTTCACCAATATTTGCAGAACCTGCCAGTCCTACCGATCCTGTAATTTGAGCTGCAACATCACTTAAAATATCGCCGTATAAATTAGGCATTACAATAACATCAAATACTTCTGGAGTGTCTGCAAGTTTTGCCGCGCCAATGTCAATAATCCAGTGTTCATTTTGGATATTTGGATATTCGGCAGCTACTTCATTAAATACCTTACGAAACAAACCATCTGTTTGCTTCATGATATTATCTTTTGTAAAGCAGGTTACTTTTTTTCTGTTCTGTTGTTTTGCATATTCAAAAGCGTACCTGATAATTTTTTCGCAACCAGGTCTGCTAATTAATTTTAAGCACTGTACTACTTCGTCTGTTTGTTGGTGCTCAATTCCTGCATATAAGTCTTCTTCGTTTTCCCTAACAATCAAAATGTCCATGATGGGGTGCTTCGTTTTTACAAACGGATGCAAGCTCATGCAGGGTCTTATGTTTGCATAGAGCCCTAAAAATTTTCTTGTAGAAACGTTTAGGCTTTTGTAGCCACCACCTTGTGGTGTTGTAATAGGTGATTTTAAAAATACTTTATTGTTTCTAATGATTTCCCATGATTCAGGTGCAATACCAGCCGTATTTCCGGCTAAAAACACTTTTTCGCCAATTTCAATCTCATCAATTGCAATTTTTGCGCCTGCTGCCATTAAAATACGCAGGGTTGCATCCATAATTTCTGACCCAATCCCATCGCCCTTTGCTACAGTTACTCTAGTCATAGCTTCACATTTTTTGATGCCGCAAATTTGAGCTTTTAGATACATAAATTTCTATTTATATTTGTTATCTTAATCATAAACAAAACTTATGAATTATACCCTTAATCAGCTACAGGTATACTTAAAAGTGGTGCAAACACAGAGCGTGACCAAGGCAGCAGAGGCGCTTAACCTGTCCCAGCCGGCTGTATCTATACAATTAAAAAACTTTCAGGATCAATTTGGTATACCTCTAATTGAGGTAATAGGACGAAAGGTTTACATCACCGATTTTGGTAAAGAAATAGCAGATGCTGCCGAAAATATTCTCAATCAGGTGTATGCCATCAATTATAAATCACTGGCGTATAAAAATCAATTAACAGGTAGGTTAAAAATAGCGTCTGTATCTACCGGTAAATATTTGATGCCATTTTTTTTATCTGGATTCATGCGCCAGCATGCAGGTGTGGAGCTTGTTATGGATGTAACCAATAAAAACAAAGTTTTTGAGAGTTTAAAAAATAATGAAATTGATTTTGGACTTGTTTCTTTTTTACCTTCTTTAATAGACATTGACAAGTTGGATTTATTAGAAGACAAATTATATTTAGTAGGTAAGAGAGAAACAAATCAAGAAGATAATGTAACAGCAAAAAAAATGTTTGAAAACCTGCCTATCATTTTTAGAGAGCAAGGTTCAGGAACAAGACAAGTGATGGAAAAATTTTTGCAAACGAACAATATTACGGTGCTTCGTAAAATGGAGCTCACATCCAATGAGGCGGTAAAACAAGCATTATTAGCAGGTCTTGGTTATTCTATTATGCCTTTTATAGGTATCCGAAAGGAAATTATAAGTAAAGACTTGCAAATTATTCCGGTTAAAGGTCTTCCATTAAAAACAACCTGGAACCTTATATGGTTAAAGGGAAAAAAGTTATCGCCAACTGCTGCATCTTTTTTGGATTATCTGCAATTAAATAAACAACAAATAATAGACGATACATTTAATTGGCAAGAATTATAGTATATATTTATAGTACAACATCAAAATAGGGGTATGCGTTTTATTTTTTGGATGGTAAGTTTATTATGTGTGGCATCGGTTCATGCTAGTTTTGATACAGATAGTATGGTGCCTAAACAATCAAAAATGCCTTTTTTTAAAAATGCTGACACGCTCAATGTAAAACGCTTTGCAGCCGTAAATGCTACGTCACTTTTAGCATTATATGGAAGCTACCATTACATCAATAACGCCTGGTGGGCCGATTCTAAAAAAACGTTTCATTTTGATGGCGGTGGTTCAAATATTGCGCAAGCTTTTGATTTTGGAAGAGATGCGATTTATGCAAAGAGCTTAGATAAAATTGGTCATTTTTATGGAGCCCGAATTACCAGTGATATTTTTGCAAGAGGTATTAGATGGTCTGGTAAAACCGAGGCGCAATCACTATTGTGGGGCGGTTTGTTAGGTACTGCAGTGCAAGGTTTTATTGAAATCAAAGATGGCTATTCGCCAACATGGGGCTTTAGTGTGTATGATTGGATGAGTGGGTCACTAGGAAGTTTTTATCCTTACTTTCAGTCCAAAAGTAAATTCTTAAAAGCACTCGATATCAAGTACAGTTATTACAAAAAGGATAATTATTATTACGATTTTATCAAACGTGAAAGTAATTTTCAGGACGACTATATGAATTCTACATTTTGGCTTACCTATAATCCTAAACGGTATAAGCCATCAGGTAAGTGGCCTAAATGGCTCGGCATTTCTGTTGGACTTGGTGTAGACCATACACTTAATAATTATTACATTAATATGCCTGGGGGAACTTCAGATTGGGGCAAAGGTGGCTACGAATTTTACTTAGCCCCTGATATTGACTTTAAAGGATTACTTCCTAAAAAGCCTTTCTGGCAAACGCTTGCGCACGTATTAAATTATATCAAAGTGCCAACACCTGCACTTAGGTTAAGTAGGAATTCAAAACTTATACCCATTCATTTTTAGTTGAAGTTTACTCACATGCATTTATAACTTCCAATTAACAGATACTCCAAAAGCACGTCCCATTCCATACACACCAGAGCCGTGAGTTTTGTATTTTTGGTTGAGTATATTTATGGCACTTGCATTAATTTCTAGATGATTCCATCTAATGCTCGCGTCTATTTGAATGGTATTCCATTGAGCGGTTCCCAACGCACCTATTCTATTATCATCTATATCTCCCTTTGCAA
>JBEITL010000167.1:0-3832 GCA_040374915.1 Sediminibacterium sp.
AAGAAAATATAATCAGTGGTAAAATCGTTGCCGCAAGTAAAACTAGCTGCCTAGATTGTTGAAATTGTTGTTTAAAAAAATTTTTTGCGCCTACCAAAAACAAGCCAATCAGCAATATAAAATCACCTGCAATCCAGGCCAAATAGCTCCATATTGGCTTTGCGCTTTCGCCTTGCATTTTATCCAACATATCGTGTTTGGCGATAGTTGCCCAAATATCAAAGCCTAATTGCCAACTCACAATTGCATACCAAGTCAAGCCAACAACCAGAAAAATCAGCCAACCGCGCCCGCTAAGTAACACGGCTTTGATGTGCGGATTTTTGCTGTAAATAGCGGCTATCAACAATGGTAAAGTCACTAGCAGTATCACCAAAGGTCCTTTGGTCATCAGCGCCAATGCCAATAGAAAGTAGCTAAGAATTATCCAGTTTTTGCTAGATTGAGATTGAATGTATTGCAAAGCGGATAAGAGTGAACCCACGCAAAGCGCGGTCAGGAGCATCTCTATCTCAGCACGCCTTCCCAGCATGGCAAAACCAAGATTAGCGATTAAAAGCTGTACAGCAAATAATGCGGCCCACTTTCCTGATTGCTGCAAAGCATAACGATACACCATGATCAAAACAGCGATGGCCGCAAGTGCAGATGGCAGCCGCAATGTCCACTCATTAACACCCCAAATAAAGGCTAGGCTGGACGAGAGCCAATACAGTAGCGGTGGTTTAGTTAAATACAACTCACCATTAAGATGCGGCAGCAACCAGTTGCCACTTGAAACCATTTCTTGAATAGCGAGTGCACGCCGCCCTTCGTTGAGTGACAGCAAATCTATACTGCCCAAGCCCCAAAAAAACACAATAGCCGAGACAATGACTGTCGTCCATAATATTTTTGGGTGGGTTTTATTTAAATTAGGCAGCACGTTTATCACTTGATTATTAGTTTTTATTGCGGTGAATTAATACTAAGTTTCTAGAATAAACAATAGTGCCAGGTAGCTGGCCTAAGATGATGACGGGGTCTAGCTTGTGAAATCCATAGGCCAATACAATCAAGCCGCCCAGCAAACTTAAATACCAGAAACTCACAGGAATCAAACTTTGCTGATGTCGCTCGCTGTGTATCCATTGCACAATAAAACGCGCCATAAACAAGCACTGCCCAGCCAAACCAATGACCAGCCAGACTAAATCGATGGATGGCATACCTTCAATATAGTGGTTAAGCGCATTGATAATATGCGAAAAATAGGTGCCGATGCCGTCATTGACGATTTGCATGGTTAAATTTCCTTATCTTTTACAATCTGCGGAATTTTTGCGCGGCTTTGTAGCCATGCCACACCAAACAAATCAATAATGCCGACCAAAAGCCTATCAATCGTACCGTAATTTGATTTGCCATGTTTGCGATTGCGATGTGCAACTGGTACAGAAACTATTTTGCCGCCGCGCCTCTTAATGAGCGCGGGCAAGAAGCGGTGCATATGGTCAAAATACGGTAAATCTAAAAATGCCTCGCGCTTGAACAATTTAAGGCCACAACCTGTGTCTGGCGAATTGTCACGTAGCATTTTAGAACGCACCGTATTCGCAATCACCGAAGACATGCGCTTAATCCAAGTATCACGGCGGCTGGCGCGGCGATTACCGCCTACCAAATCAATGCCCTCAGTTACCGCAGCCATCAATTTTGGAATATCCGTAGGGTCATTTTGGCCATCGCCATCAAGTGTGGCTACCCAAGCATATAGGGCGGCTTTTACGCCTGTGCGCACCGCTGTGCTTTGGCCGCAGCTTTGCGCATGACGCACTATTTTTAATTGTGGAAACTGCGTTTGTAGCGCCTTTAACTGACTGTAAGTGCTGTCTGTACTGCCGTCATCCACATAAATAATTTCATGCAAAATATGCTTTAACGCACTATCAATTTCACCGACTAAGATTGCAACATTGCCCTCTTCGTTACGCACTGGCACTACTACTGATAATTGATTAATTTGCATGTCGTTATTTTATATGGCTTTTTGCCAACAGCTGAGAGATATTTTTGAGCACAGTAATTTTATGTTAAAATATACAAAGTTCGTTTCTCAAGCTGGACAAGCTTTTGAAACGATAGAAGTCTTGAAAGCCACGCTAGTGTTGAAAATCCGCGTGTCGGCAGTTCGATTCTGCCCCTGGCCACCATTTAAATTTTAAAAAGCACTAACTAAGGAAAGTAATGAAAAAAAATACAAAAGTAACAATAGCAGTTGCACTTATTGGATTGGTTGCCACAGCAGCAGTAGCATTTAAATATGTTGGTGCCAGAACAAAGATTAAAGAATTAGAGGCTGTTTCACGCTTACAAAATTTAACTTTAATTGCTATTGTTAATAAAGATTATGTTCTTGCTTGCAAATCACAAACCGAAGCAGAAGAGTATTTAGGTAAAGTTCACTCGAAATCTGAAGACTTATTTGGCATGATTCATAAGAGCAATCAAGAGCTTTGCAACAAGGCTTTAAAAACACAATCTAAATAATTTAGAACAAATTAAAAAGCCAGCTCTCGCTGGCTTTTTTTATTTATAGCTTAGTAATTTTTCTGAAGCAGAAGATATGCCAATGTCATAATTTGTTAACAATTATCTACTAAGATGATCATGTGCATCAAAAGTGCACCTAATTAATACAACCCAAAAGGATAAAGAAATGAAAAAGTCAGTACGTTTAAGTCTTATTATTGTCGCTGCTGTTGCAGCAATCTCAACTACAGTGGCTGCATCCACATTCATTCAAAGCAATGAAAAACTTCACGAATTAGAACGCGCAGCACGCTTACAAAATTTAAGCGTTATCGCTATTAAAAATAACGATTTTGCTCTTGCTTGCAAATCTCAGACAGAAGCTGAAAAAGCTCTGTCCCAAGCTAATCTTCGTTCAGAAGATGTTTTAGGCATGGTGAATAAATCAAGCGGTGAACTCTGTTCAAAAGCTGCAAAAGTGATCGCTTCAAAATAGTTGATTGCTTGTTTTAAAGAAAACCCGCTTTATAGGCGGGTTTTTTATTTTCTCAAAAACCTTCGTTTGCTTTGAGATTGCTGAACTTTCTTATATCATGCCTACCTAAGAGAGTATGTGTATAAACACATACTTTAAAATTCAATATAATCATGAAGGAATCATAGATGGAAAACTCTGGCACTTTTAAAAACATCATCATTGCAATCCTAATCGCAGTAGCGGGTTACTTTTCTTATAGCGCTTATAACGCTGAAGATCAATTGAGCTTACAAACTGCAGAAATTAAAAATCTAAATGGTCAAATTGCAACGCTCAACCAAAAAGTGACTGACTATGAAAAAGCTGACGCTCAAAAGAAAGCTGTTGTATCTGACTTAGAAGCAAAAGTAACGGCTCAAAGCAAGGACCTTGAAGATCTTAAAGCGCAACTCGCAAAATCTGTTAAGCCTTCAAAAGCAAAAGAAGCACCTAAAGCTAAAAAAACGAAATAGTTTCAATCTTCACACATAAGGCTTACAGGCCTTATGTGTGATTTTATTTTTTAAGTCCCACAAAATGTTTGATAAGACTTATCTTCCTCTATGGGTGGCTCACCAAATACTTTCGATTCTTCGTAAGGCTTTAAAAGCGCTGCAATAAAATCATTTAAGAAATGGTAGTCCTGATCCACCACTGCTAGCGATAAAGCTTTCTCCACTAAATAATTCCGCGGAATGACCGCTGGATTATGTTTTAACATCATGAGTTTTGACGTCTCTTCACCTTCTTTTTGTTTTTGAATGCAATGTATCCAGTTTTTATACCAAACTTTAAATGATGCAT
>JBEITL010000036.1:0-9216 GCA_040374915.1 Sediminibacterium sp.
ACTATATCTGAAGCGCAACCATTTTTAGAAGTTACTTTTAAATCAACTGCGTAAATCCCAACGGTATTGTATTTTACAGGTTTAATAACAGCGCTATTGGTATCAAGGGTATTTCCGTTTTTAAAATTCCAGTTCCATTTGGCGCCAGTAATTGCGGGGGTATTAAAATAAACTGAGTCCTGAATACAACCAGTTTGTGTAGATGTAAAATTGGCAAATACACGCTCCGAATTTAACTCAATGGTTTTTGTTGCAACACCGCAGGCAGTTGATGCAGATGTAATGGTGTAAACGCCATCATTGAGGTTGGTGAAACTATTAATAACCAAATTAGCGCCAGTACTAGAAAAATTATTAGGCCCAGTCCAAGTATATGTATTAGCGTCCTCCGATACTGCATTGATGGAAGCAGTTGTATTATAGCATATGGGCTGATTGTTTGAAAAGATTTCTGTATTTTTTGTTGCATCAATGAGTTGAATTACGTTGCTACCAAAATCAGAGAAATAACCATAACGAGCAGTTGAACTTGCTCCCCCCTGAATGACGCCTACGTGAAATTTCCCTTTACTATTTTCAATTAATGCATTTACGCCACCTGTGATGACTGTGGAAGGGATATTTAATCTTGCATACATCCATTCATTATTACTGCCTAATACAGGGTTAAAGGCGCTAGCGTTAATAAGGGTGTTGCTTCCATTAATTGTAAAATCATTGATACTATTTTTTGGAGCTAATACGTTTAAAAAAAAGCTACCAGTACTTGAAGCCCTTGTAACACTGATACTTTTTGATCCTGTACATTTTATGGATGGTATTATTGCGCCACCTAGCTCACAACCAAAACCTGTGATATGAAAAATATGAACGGGTTTATCTGAATTTACAAAACAGGAGTTTTCGCTTAAAGTTCCTTTGTAATAATCGCCTGCCTGAAGTGTTGCAACAGTTGCTCCATTTACTTTTACAACGGTATTGTTTTCGATGGCAAAAACGTAATAAAAATCGGGACTATTAAAGTAGCCTTTAATGACAATAAATTCTTGCCCTGCAATATTGTCTGGAATGAGTTGGTCGCCAGCAGTATCTGAACAACCTTGTCCAGTATAAAAAAGGGAGTCGTCTTTTGTAGAGATACAAATGGGTTTATTGGAAGTAACAAGGGTGCCTCCTGGCCTTTCTGTTGCTATATTATTTGTAGCTGAGCAGGTATAGGTTTCTCCTTTTTGTAAAGTGATGGTAAAAGGAACACCAGCAGCATGACCCATTATGCTATATTTTGGTCTAATAGTAACCTGGGTATTATTTTCTGTAGCTAGAATTATAAAATCGGTGGTATATAGTGGAAGCGGTCTTCCTATAAATCCCATTTGAAAGGGGAGTGTAAATTTTGTACCAAGTGCGTTTTTACCTTTTAACGCATAGATATCTCCATTAGAACCATTGGCAATATCGTAATAGCAAGATATGGGGCTATTGGATCTTATAAGTAAACCTTTATTGCTAACTGTATTTGGCGTAGCATTTTCTATTTGCGTAATTACCGTGGTGAGATTTACGGAGTTCGAGCTATTGGCTGGAATATCTATGCTAATGGGGGTAAAGCCAGGATTTGCTGGTTGAGAAATGGTAATCGAAGCAGCTGTGTTTGAAGTTGAAAATCTTAAAAAAATGGGCCTGTCACCATGCGCTTCTTGCAGGTCTGGAGCAGCAAACCAAAAAGTAGTATCGGTTTGGGCACTTGCTATTTTAAAAAATAAAACAAATGTCAACAAAAAGTAGAGTCGGGGGCTTCTACAACTCATTATTGCTATTTTCTTGGTCAATTTTCAAATCTTGCTCCTTCAGTACTGCAAACTACTAAAAACGGCTTTAAAATTGTCATAATTTATTTATCTTGAACACCTTAAAACGATTTATAATGAAAAGACGCAACTTTCTAAAAAATAGTAGCCTTGCTGCAGCTTCGGTCGCATTTATGCCAAGTGCAAACGTTTTTGCAAATTCATTGGCGAGTAATGTCAAAATTGGCATTATTGGGGTAGGATTAAGAGGGCAAGGACATCTAGACTTACTTCTAAGACGCAAAGATGTTGACGTTGTTGCTATTTGTGATATTAGCGACTATATGCTAAATAGTGCAAAAGAAGATATTACTAAGTCTGGTAAAAAAATGCCAGCTATCTATACCGGGGATAATTATGCGTGGAAGCGTATGTTGGAAAAAGAAAAACTAGATGGGGTTGTCATTGCTACACCTTGGGAGTGGCATAAACCTATGATTGTGGGTTCTTTAGAAGCGGGTGTAAAATATGTTGGTTCTGAAGTATGTATAGGACTTAGTTTGCAGGATCACTGGGATGTTGTAAAAACAGCAGAGCGATACAATGCACAAGTTATGATGCTTGAAAATGTTTGCTACCGCCGAGATGTAATGGCTGTTTTAAATATGGTGCGTCAGGGAATATTTGGCGAACTCATTCATTTGCAAGGGGGCTATCAGCACGATTTAAGAGACGTGAAATTTAACAACGGCAATAATCCAGCTAACTCGCCGGTAGAATTTGGTGCAAAAGCTTTTTCGGAAGCGTCTTGGAGAACAGAACATTCGGTACAGCGCAATGGCGATTTATATCCAACACATGGCGTTGGCCCTGTAGCTAATTATATCAATATTAATAGAGGTAACCGTTTTGTGAACTTATGTTCATTCTCTTCTAAAGCTCGTGGTCTTCACAATCATGTAGTTAAAAAAGGCGGAGAAAATCATCCCAATGCAAAAGTTAATTTTAGACTTGGAGATGTGGTTACTACCAATATTCAGTGCGCTAATGGCGAAACTATTTTATTACAACACGACACCAATTTGCCACGCCCATATTCGTTAGGATTTAGGGTGCAGGGTACTGAAGGACTTTGGATGGACGTGAATAAGAGTATTTATATTCAGGACAAATCGCCTAAATCGCATCAGTGGGAGCCCGCCAAAGAATGGTTGGATAAATATGATCATCCATTATGGGCGCGTTGGAGTAAAGAAACGGAAGGTGCTGGTCATGGCGGCATGGACTTTTTTGTGATTCATGCTTTTATTGAATCTATCAAAAATAGTAAGCCAACACCGCTAGATGTATATGATGCTGCCACTTGGAGTGCTATTACACCACTTTCCGAACAGTCTATTGCACTTGGTAACGAAACCATTGCATTCCCTGATTTTACGGGCGGCGAGTGGATGTATAGAAAGCCAGAATTTGCTTTAAATGACAGCTATTAATATTGTAGCATGAACGTTTCTGCAAATGTTTTAAAGGTATTTGGTTTTGATACTTCATTGGTGGAAGTTAAGCCGCTTGGAGAGGGCCTCATCAATCATACCTATATGGTTCAGTCTGGAAATGAGGTTTATGTTTTGCAAAACATAAACACCGCGGTTTTTAAAAATCCAGGTGCTATTGCACATAATATTAAATGGGTGTCTGATTATTTAGCAGCCAACAATCCAGCGTATTATTTTGTGGCACCCATACCTTCTGTGCATGGGAATCAAATGGAATATATAGAGGAGGGGTATTACAGGGTGTTTCCTTATGTGAACGGTTCGCATGCAAAAACAGTAGTTCAAAATGAGGAGCAGGCTTTTGAAGCGGGTTATCAATTTGGACTTTTCACAAATGTGCTTGATGAACTTAACGCTAACGATTTACAAATCACCATCCCCGATTTTCATAATTTAACACTGCGTTATCATCAGTTCTCTAACGCAATTACAACCGGAAATCAAGAACGAATTATACAGTCGGAAAATCAAATAAAATTTTTGCAAGATCAAAAATGGATTGTTGATTTTTTTGAAACCATAAAAACAAACCCAAATTTTAAGTTACGAGCTACGCACCATGATACTAAAATAAGTAATTTGCTTTTTGATGAAAACGATAAAGGGATCTGTGTGATTGATTTGGATACACTCATGCCGGGTTATTTTATCAGCGATCTTGGTGATATGTTTAGAACTTATTTGTGTGCTGTTTCTGAAGAAGAAACAGATTTTTCTAAAATTGTTGTAAGACCTACTATATATAACGCCATTGTAAAGGGATATTTGAAGGGTGCTGGGAATATGTTGTCACGAGATGAGGCGGATCAAATATTTTATGCAGGGCTTTTTATGATTTATATGCAAGCGCTTCGTTTTTTAACTGATTTTATAAATAACGATGTGTATTACGGAGCAAAATATCCGCTTCATAATTACAATAGAGCTTGTAATCAAATTAAATTGTTAGAAGACTATTTACAGAAAAAGGAACTATTGCAAATTGATATAAATAATTAATTGTTTTTTAAATTAGATATGATATGAAAAAGTTAGTAGCTATTGTTGTTGTTTTATTAGTTGCTCATTTAGCAGACGCACAAAAGTATAGTAAGCCAGAGTGGTATGAAGCATTTGCAAGCATCAACGCCGAAGTACAGCAAAACTCTAAAGCCTATGCAACACTTAAATATGCCACCGAAACGATTGGCCACCGTTTAACGGGGTCTGTGAATGGTAGCAAAGCAGAAGCGTATGCGTACAACCTATTAAAGTCTTATGGATTTAAAAATGTAAAGTATCAGCCTTTTGAAGTTGAAAGTTGGAGTAGAGGTAGTTTGACGGTAAAGATGGGTAATAGCCTTACTAATTTACAACCTGTAAAATCTGTATCCTTGGCCCATTCGCCAGTGGCTGCAGATGTAAAACTCGAAGTGGTGGATATGGGTAATGGTTTAGAAGAAGATTATGCAAAAGATCCTTCAAAAGTTGAAGGTAAAATTGCGCTCGTATATTTAGGGGTTTTACCAGGATCAAAACCTGGTACACCCAGCTTACACCGCTCCGAAAAAACAGCCATCGCTACAAAATTTGGTGCAAAAGGGATCATTGTCATTAATACAGCAGCCGGCGGTATTTTATTAACTGGCACTGCTTCTGTGACAGGAAAATTAATTCCTATTCCTGCGGTATGTATTAGTAAAGAAGATGGGCTCGCCTACAAAGAGTTGCTTTTAAAAGAAAAGCAGTTTGCAAGTATCAGTATGACTAATTTTTCGGGTCTTATAAAAGCGCGCAATGTTGTGGTGACCATTAAAGGAAGTGATTTGCCTAAAGAAAAAATTGTAGTAGGTGGTCATTTGGATTCTTGGGATTTAGCAACGGGTGCGATTGACAATGGTATAGGATCTTTTTCGGTATTAGATATGGCGCGCACTTTTGCAGCACTTAATTTAAGGCCTGCGCGTACCGTTGAGTTTGTTATGTTTATGGGTGAAGAAGAAGGGCTGTTGGGTTCAAAAGCATATATTGAAGCTGCAAAAAAAGACAAGTCAATGGATCAAATTAGGTACATGTTCAATTACGATATGACCAACGATCCAACTGGCTATTCGAGTTCTACAGAAGTGTCTGAAAACCTATTTAAATCAATTGGTTCTATTGTGCAAAGTATCGATACAAGTTTCAAAAATTCATTTAGCGCAGGTGCCGGTCTGCACAGTGATCACCAACCGTTTATGCTACAAGGGATTCCAACAGGTGGAGCAGCAGGCGGAAAACTTCCTAATAATGCAGGACCTTGCTACCACGCAGATTGTGATGGCTTTAAGCTAGTGGACGAAAAGGGGATGAAAAATACCGTTCGATTTAATGCGATTTTGGTGTTTGCTGTTGCTGATGCACCTACTATAGAAGCAAAGCGCTTGAATGAGGAGGAAACTAGATTATTTTTAATCAAAAACAATCTAAAACTTCCACTTCAAATTGCAGGTGATTGGCGTTGGAAGGATTAGTGGTTTATTTAAGTGTATTCTTGAGAACACTTAATTTTCCGTCTATTGTTTTTTGATCATACTGCAGCCCTAAAATTTTTGCAACTAGTGGATACACGTGCACGTTTTCAAATCCTTTAATTTTTTTGCCAGATTTGAATGCGGGCCCCCATGCTAAAAAGCTAGCCCTCATTTCGGGAAGCTTAGGGTCGTAACCATGTTTACCCGGACTGCTAGGTCTGCCACTTAAGCTAAAGGTGTAAGGAAGCTTGGCCACTAAAATGATATCTCCAATTCGGTTAAAGCGGTCGTCTGCATTATTATAATGAAAATCTTTTGGTGTATTATTTTTTAGATAAACATCGTATCCGTTGGCTTCTTTTAGAAGCGCTTGGTAGGTTGGCATAATGGCAGTAGTATCTTTTGCATATAGTTGTAAAAGGGCACTTCCAGATGGAATATAAAACTTTGTTGGGTCCACTGCTTTTGGGAGTCTAATTGGGTTTTGACTATCTACAAGTGCCATGCCATGATCTGAAACTAAAACAAAATTAACAGGAAGGTTTAAGCTGCTAATGGCTTCATTCATTTGTTTAATTACGTTGTCAATATACAAGACAGCTGCTTCAGCTTGTTTGCTATCTGGCCCGTAATTGTGCGCTGCATCGTCTACTTCAGGCATGTAAAAAGTAATGAGGTGTGGCCTGGTTTTTTCTGGTAAGCTTAGCCAGTTTTTTATTTGAGCAATTCTCTTTTCTATTTTTATTTTATCGTTGTAATTATAAAAGTAGGTTGGCTGTGTGTTTTCAATGGGCGCTTCAGAAGCTACCCAATAAAAACTTGCAGTCACCATTTGTTGTTTTTCGGCAAGCACCCAAAGCGGCGTTCCACCATACCAATAAGGATCAGCAACCATTTTTTTATTAGACATGGTATAGGTAGCATTTGCTTTTTCATCAAAAAAAGTATTGTCTACAAGACCATGGTGTGCAGGATAAAGGCCTGTTACAATACTGTAATGATTAGGGAAAGTTAAAGATGGGAATGCTGATGTCATGTATTCCGCAACGACACCTGATTGGCCATAGGCTTGAAGTGCAGGTGCTTTAAATTTTTCTACAAAGTCCGATCGTAGACCATCAATTGAAATGAGAATTACATAGGGCTTTTTTTGAGCGTCGGCGCTATTATACCTGTTTGGTGTAATTTGTTGTGTGGTATCTTGTGCAATCGAAGTTGTACTTATAAAAACTACAAACAATAAACCAAGCGCTCTCGTATTTTTAAATAGTTTCATATTTACTTATTGAAATAATGAATGTGAATCACCCAAGATAATAATATGCTACAATAGGCTACTATTATACCAGCGCCAACATCTATTGGGAAGTGCTGCGCTACATAAATTCTCGCGTATCCTCCAAGAAGCGCATACGCAAATCCAACCGGCACGATCCATTTTTTAGCACTGATAAAGCAGCAAAATAAAAAAAGTGAAAATGCAGTTGCTGTATGACCTGATGGAAAACTATTTGTTGTGTGAATTTCTATACCAGGCACTTTATGTATGAGTGATGCATTGGTGATAACGGCTGTAGGTCTATTTTCTGCTTTAAAAAATACTTGCTTTGAACTTTGTGTAATAATCGTTGAGAAAACAATCGTTGCAATCAAAAAAGGGATAAACTTTTTTTTATACATAAGGGTAAGCGCAAAAGCGGGGATCCAGATAAATCCATCGCCAGCATTTGCCCAGATATAAAATAAGAAATCAGAGGTAGGCCCAAGGTCTATGTTTAGGAGTAAAAAAGCATTTTCTTTACCCATCAAAAAAGAGAGTAGGATAAAGCCAGTTCCCGTAATTAATGATAGTCCAATACCGAGGGTCGCATTTCTGTTCAGTTGCAATTGCATCTTGTTAATTTACACGCAAAGCTACTATAGTTGCACCTATTTATTAAAGAACGCCGGCCAATTCGAGGCTTTTTTTCTTAAGGTGTACGATGTCTAGGTTGTCAATAATAGGGTCCGGGGTTAAAATAAGGGAATTGTTATTTTCCTTCCACCAGTTATCTTGAATAAGTTCCTTCACATGTAGTACGCCAATTAAGTATTTACGGTCTTCTTGTGCATGCCATTCTTCTATCCATTCAAATTTGTCTTTAGGAACATTTTTGATGTCATCAAAGCTTACATATACTTTTAAGAAATAGTCGGAAGTTAATTCGTGCGGAGCTTGTTGGTAAAGTTTCTTGTACTCGTAACAGTAATTGTACCTGAGTGCCGATATATCACTTAATACCGCAGAAGCTGTAGGGAAGCTTCCGGCTCCTTTACCATAAAAAAATTGTTTGTCGGCAAATCCACTTTCAATAACGACGCCATTGTATTCGTTTTTAACAAATGAAAGCGGCTCTGCTTGACTAATCAATTGAGGTAATACAAATGCTGCCACTTTTCCATTGGCTAGTTTTTTAGCTTGCGCAATGAGCTTGATATCTAGTTTTTTTTCTTGTGCAACGGCTGCATCGCTCAGTTGAATATTTTGAATACCGCTAAACAAAATATTTTCCGGTTTTTCAACAATACCATAAGCATGGGCGAGTAAAACGGTCCATTTGTTTAGTGCATCATAACCTTCTACGTCTAATTTTGGATTGCTTTCTGCAAAACCTAATTGTTGCGCTAGTATCAGTGCTGCTTGAAAACTTAACTTATCTTCAAACATTTTAGTCAAAATAAAATTAGTAGATCCGTTTACAATTGCTTTAATAGAATGAAGCAGATCATTGTCATAATATTCTTCTAGGTTTCTGATGACAGGAATTGATGCGCAAACAGCTGCTTCATATAAAAAGGGGAGTCCTGTTTGCTTTTGTAGCGCTAACATAGCTGACAGGTTGTCGGCAATCATTTTTTTGCTAGCACTAACAACTGCTTTTCCTTGTAAAAGTGCCGTAGAAACAATGTCAAATGCTGCCACCGAATCGTCAATCACTTCGACAATAACATTGATATTCGGATCTAGTAAAAGATTGTTTTTATCTGTTGTAAATAAACTAGCCGGCGCATTTCTTTTTTTATCAACGTTTTTGATACAAACCTTTACAATACTTGCCTTAAGCGATGGGGTTTGCTGTAATACTTTATAAAGCCCTTCGCCCACTACCCCAAATCCAAACAATCCAATTCTTAATTCTTTTTGATTTTCCATTTTGTTATTTTTTCTTCATTGCTATAAAATAAAAAAGCTCACCAGATGTAGTCAGGTGAGCTTGAGATATTAGAAGCCAAAGGCAAAAAATCAAACGTCGCTGACTTATCTTTCCATGCACATATGATGTGATGGACGGATTTGGCACCTTCATATCACTGCGAATGATATGGGTTGCCAAGGCATCA
>JBEITL010000040.1:0-9048 GCA_040374915.1 Sediminibacterium sp.
CCGTTCATCGGCACTTACGCCTGCATGATAATAGTCTGCATTAATTTTCTGCAGTTGTAATAACTCGGCAATATCTTTTGTTTGCTTTCGGGTATTACAATAAACGATGCCACCTCCTTTTACATTATTAATGATGTCGAGGGTCTTGTTTATTTTACTTTCCACTTCAAAATAGCTATAAGATAATGCGGGACGTTTATAAGGCTGCCTAAAAATCGAATAATCCTTAAAGGCTAATTTTTCTATGATATCTGATTCAACCTCCTTCGTGGCAGAAGCCGTTAATGCGATAACGGGAACACTAGGTAGTTCTGTTCTTAAAGCGGCAATGCGTAAATAGGGAGGTCTAAAATCGTAACCCCACTGAGCAATACAATGCGCTTCATCTACAGCAATGAGTGAAATATCTAGTGCGGGTAAATATTCTTTAAATAAATTAGACTCAATACGTTCTGGCGATAGGTATAAAAATTTATAAGCGCCACTCGTGCAAGCCTGCAGCGTTTCTTTAACTGCGCTAAATGGCATGCCACTATGAATTACAGCAGCCTCAATCCCTTTTTCTTGTAGATTGTTTACCTGGTCTTGCATCAGTGCAATGAGTGGACTGATAACAAGACACATGCCATCTTGCATAAGCGCCGGCACTTGAAAACAAATGGATTTACCACCCCCGGTTGGAAGTAATGCTAATACATCTTTTTGTGCAACAACCGCATCAATAATAGCAGCTTGCAAAGGCCTAAACTGCGCATGCCCCCAATATTTTTCTAGTATGTTTAATGGTGTTGACATGCGCCGCTTAACGTGTTACCCTTTTAAAATTGAGCCGTATAGAATTAACAGCCAGTACTACATCGCTAAGCCCCATTACAAGTGCACCAAAGGTTGGATTTAAATAGCCAAATGCCGCTACCGGAATGGCAACAATATTATAGGCAAAGGCCCAAAATAAATTTTCTTTAATGGTGAGGTAGGTGTGTTTGCCAAGTCCTAAAGCGAGTGGCAAATTTTTAATGCCATGGTTCATGAGTACCACTTGTGCACTTTGCATGGCTATTTGTGAAGCGTCACTTAATGAAACCCCAACAGTTGCTTTCGCTAATGCTGGTGCATCATTGATACCGTCACCCACCATTACGGTTGGAGCTTGTACACTTAAGGCCCCAATTTTATCTAATTTATTAGCGGGCGTTTGCTCGTAATAAAACGCTGTGATTCCAAGTTCATTGGCAACAATTGCGCATTTTTCTTTTTTATCGCCACTTAATAATATAGGTTGAAGGCCCATACGTTTTAGTGTTGCTATCACTTCTTTAGCTTCCGGTCTAATTTCATCTGCCACATCTATGTAGCCTAATAAAATATTATTTTTTAAAACGTAAACATTGTGACTATGGTCTGTGGTATGTTGTGTAGCAACTTTAAATGATCCAGCTACATAGGTATTGCCCTCTTTGTCGGTGGCAAACATACCAAGTCCTTTTTGCTCTTCTATTTTTTGCCAGCGGATATCATCTTTTGTTTTCCATGCTGCTGCAATTGCATTTGCAATAGGATGATTCGCATATTTTTCTAAAGAAAAAGCAATTTGCTTGAAGGTGGCTTCATCAATTGTTGCAGTAGGAGATAGCGTAAAATTAGTAACCGTAAATTTCCCGGTTGTGAGCGTTCCGGTTTTATCAAACACGACTTGCTTAATACTTTTAAATATTTCTAAGCTTCTTGCATTTTTAAATAGCACACCATTTCGTGCAGCTCTACCAAGCCCAACAGCGATGGCAGCAGGCGTTGCGAGGCCCATGGCACATGGACATGAAATAACAAGTACAGCAATACCTCTGAGTAATGATGTGCTAAATGGTAGCGAGGCTATAAAATAAGTTCCTATAATAGTGAGTAGCGCAATACCAATAACAGTAGGTACAAAAATGGCGCTAATTTTATCGGCGAGTTGTTGAACGGGCGGCTTTTCTGTTTGTGCCTCTTTTACAAGATTCAAAATATGAGCAAGCACGGTGCTTTCTCCAACAGCTGTAATATAAGCCTTGATGGTTCCAGATTCTACCATACTACCGCCAATTAGCAGGTCGTTCATTTTTTTAATAACAGGTACGCTTTCTCCAGAAATAATGGCTTCGTTAATACTGGCTTCTCCCCATAAAATTTTGCAATCCATGGGTACGGTTTCTCCATTTTTGATCAGTACAATATCACCTACTTTTAAACTTATATTTTCTACAGGAAAAACAAGTTCTTGATGGTTTTCGTCAAAGGCAATAAGATTGGCCATTGTCTTTTGCGATATGGCCAATTTTTTTAAAGCAGCTTGTGTGGTTTCTACCGATCTATCTTCTAACCAATTACCAAAAAATACTAGGGTTAAAATAGTAGCGGTGGTTTCGTAAAATAAATAGTTTTCGGGTTCTCCTATAAGGGTTCCATATAAGCTATAGCCAAATGCAGCAAGTGCCCCAAGCGCTACAAGCACATTCATGTTAGGAATACCTTTAGATAAACTTAATACAGCACTCTTTCCAAAGTATCCCATTCCTACAATAAAAACAGGAATGGTTAAACCAAGTTGCACATAGGGGTTCATTAGAAAATGAATATGAACACCCGGAATCATATGCAACATGAGGGGCGCTGTAAACACAAAGCAAAACCAAAAACGTTGTAGCGGCGTGCTAAATATTTTTTTTGATTTTTGTTCCGTTTCTAAACCTTCTCCTGATACTTCGTATCCAAGTGCTTCCACTTCTTTTTGTATGTTTTTTTTATTGGCATTTTCTGGCGCGCTAAAACTTGCTTCGCCGCTCATAAAATTAACTTTCACGTCCTGCATACCTGATCCAGTAAGCACCTTGTCTACGCTAAGTGCGCAGTTGGTACAGCTCATGCCTTTTACCTTCCAATTCACTTTTTCCATAAGACGTATTTTGCTACAAAGTTACTTCTTTCGGAGGCCTTTGTTTGTATATTTGTTTGATGGATCAAAATTTTAACCTAGACCAAATTAAGGAGGTGGCGGCAGCTGTTTGGAAAGAAGGAAAGGATACCTCTATTTGGGCTTTTTATGCCCCCATGGGTACGGGTAAAACCACACTCATCCATGCTATTTGTGAGGCGTTGGGCGTCACAGACACCGTAAGTAGTCCAACTTTTGCGCTCGTTCATGAATACCAGCATACTGGAGGCAGTATTTTTCATATGGACTGGTACCGAATAGGATCTATGGAAGAAGCCATTAGGGCCGGCATTGACGAACATTTACATAGTGGCCACACTTGTTTTATTGAATGGCCCGAAAATCTACCTGCGCTTTTAACCGGGCCAGTATTTGAAATACGATTATCGCTGGTTGATGAAAAAACCAGACATATATATTCTACTGTAAAATGTTAACTTTATAGATAAGCTGGCTAGACACTAGCAAATACAAATTATTATGGCTACTAGTAAACCAACTATTTCTACTTCTTTTTTGTACGAAACCTTCGAAGAAACGTTGGATATCAAACCGCTTGGGGCAAAACTGCATATTGGCATTCCTAAAGAAACAGCGTTTCAAGAAAACCGAATTGCATTAACGCCGGAGGCGGTTGGTGTTTTGGTTTCTAATGGCAACGAAGTTTCTATTGAACATTTAGCCGGCGAGGGTAGCCATTACTCAGATGCCGATTATAGTGAAGCGGGTGCAAAAATTGTTTTTGATAGACACGAAATTTTTAAGTGTCCCATTCTTGTAAAAAGTGCGCCCATTGTAGCTGAAGATTTACCCTTATTACAACTCAATCAAATTATTATTTCTCCCATCCACTATTCTGCATTGCAACAAGGGGATATTCAAAAAATGATGGAGAAAAAAATTACGGCTTTAAGTTTCGAAAATTTTAAAGATGCTAGTGGTACGTATCCAATTGTGCGCAGCATGAGTGAGATAGCAGGTAGTGCCGTGATGCTTATTGCAGCTCAATATTTAAGCAGTTTTAATAAAGGCAAAGGGGTGCTACTCGGTGGCATCAGCGGTATTCCGCCAACTAAAGTAGTGATTGTAGGTGCAGGTATTGTGGGAGAAAGCGCTACCAGAAATGCACTTGCATTAGGCGCTTCTGTAAAAGTATTTGACAACGATATTTATAAGCTCAAGCAACTACAAAATAATTTAGGCCAGCGTGTTTGGACTTCTGTGTTAGAACCTAAAATTTTAGCCAAGCAATTAAAAACTTGTGAAGTGGCAGTAGGTGCTTTAAGTAATGAGTTTGGAAGAGCACCGTTGGTTGTAACAGAAGAAATGGTAGCTGCCATGCGCCCTGGAAGTATTATTATTGATGTTGCGATTGATAGAGGCGGATGTTTTGAAACCAGTGAATTAACCAGTCATGAAAAACCAACTTTTGTAAAGCATGGCGTGATTCATTATGGTGTACCCAACATTCCATCTGGTTTTGCAAGAACGGCGAGCCAGGCTATAAGCAATGTGCTCATGCCACTTATGCTAAGGGTTAGTGATGAAGGTGGGCTCGATGAAATGCTTTGGCATGATGTTAATTTAAGAGAAGGCATTTATTTATTCAAAGGGGCCTTAACCGATTTTTATATCAGTCAAAAATTTGATTTAAAATATACCGACCTTAATTTGATCATTGCCAGCAGGCGTTAAACAGCTACAATAAAAATCATGGAAAGAAGAAATTTTTTAAAAAGCAATATCTTAGCAGGCGCTGGAATAGCAGCGGCTTCAATGCCACTTGTTTCAAGCGCGACTACTAAATCCAGCGCAACAATTAGTACGCTTGATTCAAAACCCTTTACCGCCGATTATGCTTTTCATGATGGCATGTTTAGTGCGCACGCAGGTCCTGATTTTATTGAGCAAATTAAATTTGCGCATAGTGTAGGCTTTAGATCCATCGAAGACAATGGCATGATGTCCCGCACGCCTGCCATGCAACAAAAAATTGGTGACACCCTTGCTAGCTTAAACATGCGTATGGGGGTGTTTGTGATTGCTTACGATAACTGGCCGCTACAAACTTCTTTAACAAGTGGTGATAAGCAGTGGCGTGAAAAATTTATTAAATACTGTAAAGATTCGGTTGAAGTAGCAAAAAGATGTGGTGCAAAATGGATGACCGTCGTACCTGGTAATTTTGATCGCAAACTTCCTATGGGCATCCAAACGGCAAGGGTGATTGAATCACTTAGGTATGGTGCAGAAATTTTAGAGAAGCATAATTTAATTATGGTGCTAGAGCCATTAAGCGATACCCCTGATTTATTTTTAAGACATACCGATCAAACCTATTCAATTTGTAAAGCAGTGAATAGTCCGTCTTGTAAAATTTTATTTGACATGTACCACATGCAAAGAAATGAAGGAAATATTATTGCCAATATCAATTTATGTTGGGATGAAACTGCCTATTTTCAAATAGGTGATAACCCAGGTCGTAACGAACCGGGTACCGGTGAAATGAATTACCAGAATATCTTCAAACACATCCATAACAAGGGTTTCAGAGGTATTTATGGCATGGAACATGGCAAGGCCGGCGGCGGAAAAGAAGGTGAAATTGCACTTATAAATGCTTACCGTAACGCAGATAATTTTACTGTGGGAAGCTAATTTTTCCCATACTTAATGTGGGTGATCCGGCTACTGCTTCGTTGGCTAAAACAGCAAACAATACGGCTTCTTTTGCATCCGGATGAACGCCGAGTGTTTCTAAATTTTTAAAGGATGCTTTAGGGCAGATGTTTTGTAACTGCTGCATGACGTAGCTATTATGAATGCCACCACCACTTGCATAAATAACTAAATCAATATTTGAATCACCTACCACTTTATAGATAGCATCCCCAATAACACGGGCTGTTAGATAACTAAGCGATGCAACCATATCTTCATGTGCTAACTCAGAAACGCCTGCTTTCTTACAAGCGGCTGCAATAAAGTCTAGGTTAAATAATTCGGGTCCAATGGTTTTAGGAAATGAAGCATTAAAAAATGGATGTGCCAAAGCGGCATCGATAAATGCCTCATTGCGGGTGCCGCTGCTTGCGATCTCTCCGTTTGCATCGTAATGCAGTCCATTATAATTTGCTTTTATATAGCTGTCAATCAGTGTGTTGGCAGGCCCTACATCTGTGCTAATGATATCTGTGGTTTGCCCAGCAGACAAATAAGTAAAATTGGCTATGCCGCCCATGTTTAATAAAATTCTATTTTCAGTTTCACTTGAAAATAAAATGGTATCTCCAAATAATGCCAGTGGTGCGCCTTCACCGCCTGCTGCAATATGTTTTTGTCGAAAATCACTGAGGGTAATAATGCCTGTTGCTGCGCTGATTATATCGCCATCGCCAATTTGTAATGTTGCATTACCGTAAGTACTTTGCGGGTGCATAAACTTAGGTGCATGGTAAATGGTTTGACCATGGCTTGCTATTAAATCAATACTTGAGGCGCTGAGTCCCCAGCTTTCAAGTGCCTTTAAAACCATCGTAGCGTGAACCCTTGCTATGTGCGCATGAAGCAGTGTTACGGCTTCTAAATCTACGGCTCTAGTGGAAAATATTTGTGCGATGGCAGTTTTAAATGCAGCGTTGTACGGAATCGTTGTGTGGTGTGTAACGGTAAGCTTTGTTTGTTTCCCGCTCCCTGATATGTTACAAATAGCAATATCTAATCCGTCCAAAGAAGTACCACTCATGAGCCCAATAATGGTTCTCTCATGACTAGAGGCAATGCGGTAAAGCGCTTCTATATTGGGATTCATGTTTATTTGTACTTTTTAATATCAATCACTTCTTCACAAAAATCATACTCTGCTTGATCATTACTACTAACAATAATTAACTTATGAGCAGCGTAATCTTTTATTAGTGATTTGTAAAGTGCAAAACCGCTTTCATCTAAATTGGTGCAGGGCTCATCTAAAAACAAAACAGGCACATCAGAAAAAATGGCTTGTGCAAGTTTTAAACGTTGTTTCATGCCACTCGAATAGTATCTTATTTGTTTGTTGGCTGCAGCAGAAAGTCCGATTGTTTCTAAAATTGTACTGGGTGTGTTGCCTGGTATAAACGATTTAAAGCTTTCATGAAAAGCTAAAAATTCGACGGCAGTCATTTCTTCTATTAGCGATAATGAAGGCGTGCAAATACCCAGGTGCTGATAGTGATTTTCTGGAGCTATCACTGTATTGTTGGATAGCCAATTGACAGTGCCTTCTGATAGTGCGGTGCTACCAGCAATTGTTTGTAGGAGTGTACTTTTGCCAGATCCGTTGGGTCCTGTAATGGCATATTTTTTTTCTGGCGAAAAAGTAAAGGATAGTCCACGAAAAATCCATTCCCGATTGTATTTTTTTCCGATTTGCTCGAGTTGGATCTGCATGGTATTAATCTTCTTCGCTTGCGCCTTTTACAAATCTTTTGATAATACCGCGTCCACTTTCTCTAATAAATGTTACAATTTCATCACGCTCGTCACTCGCTGGTAATTCTTCTTCAATAAATTCTAGTGCTTGTGTGGTATTGAGCCCTTTATTAAAAATAATACGGTAGATATCTAATATATGATTGATACGCTGAAGTTCAAATCCTCTACGTTTAAGTCCTACACTGTTTACACCACCATAACTTAAAGGGGTGCGAACTGCTTTAATATATGGAGGAATGTCTTTGCTTACAAGGCTACCTCCCGCAATGTAAGCATGCTGGCCAATGGTTACAAATTGGTGTACCGCACTCACGCCTGCAATCCAAACCCAGTCACCCAATACTACATGACCTGCCAGTTGAACACTATTGCTTAAAATGCAATTGTCGCCAATGATGCAATCGTGCGCTACGTGCGAGTAGGCCATAATCAAGCAGTTGTTACCTAATTTGGTTTTCCAACGATCGGTGGTGCCTCTATTGATAGTTACAAATTCACGAATGGTGGTATTGTCTCCAATTTCTACGGTTGTTTTTTCGCCGTCAAATTTTAAATCTTGAGGCACTGCACCAAGTACAGCACCCGGAAATATTCTGCAATTTTTTCCAATACGGGTTCCATCCATGATGGTTACATTACTTCCAATCCAAGTGCCTTCGCCAATTTGAACATCACCATGGATAACGGTAAATGGATCAATTTTTGCGTTGGGCGCTACTTTAGCATTGGGATCTATATAGGTGTATGGATGTGTCATGAGTTTGTTTTAAAGTGCTTCGGATCTTTTTACTACTTGTGCCACAAGGTCAGCTTCGGTAGCTACTTTTCCACCTACATAAACGGTTCCACGCATTTCGCAGATACCTCTTCTGATAGGTCCCGTAAATTCTAATTTTAAAACCATGGTATCTCCAGGTCTTACCATTTGTTTGAATTTACAATTATCTATTTTTAAAAAGTAGGTATCGTATAGTCCTTCTGGCATGGAGTTGATGCAAAGGATTCCGCCTGTTTGTGCGAGTGCTTCAATTTGTAATACCCCTGGCATAACAGGATTACCCGGAAAGTGACCTGGAAAAAACCATTCGTTAAATGAAACATTTTTTACGCCTACAATGTACGTATCTGTTAGTTCAATGATTTTATCTACGAGTAAAAACGGATGTCTGTGGGGTAGTGTTTTTTCTATCTGCACCAGTGATAATACGGGCGGAATAGTTGGGTCGTAAACCGGAACATCTTTAACGTGTTTGTTTTTTTTGATGTACTGTTTTATTTTTTTAGCAAAAGCAACGTTACTGCTATGACCTGGTCTGTTCGCAATGATTCTACCTTTAATAGGATAGCCAATAAGTGCTAAGTCACCAACAATATCAAGGAGTTTATGCCTAGCAGGTTCGTTAGGGAAACGTAGTTCTAAATTGTTTAAATAACCTTCGCTTTTTACTTCAATTTTTTCACGCTTAAACACTTTTGCAAGCCTAGACATTTCATCATCCGTTACAGGCCTATCTACTACAACGATAGCGTTGTTGATATCGCCACCCTTTATTAAATCGTTATCTAGTAAGGCTTCTAGCTCATGTAAAAAACAAAAC
>JBEITL010000228.1:0-2557 GCA_040374915.1 Sediminibacterium sp.
AAAGCCACGGCTCACTAGGTACTGCATCACTTTGGCTTGTCTGGCGTAGCCTACTTCACCTTTACACTTTTCCCATTTATCTAGGGCTAATTTATCGATGGTTTGCTCGTATGCTTCCGCTTCAATGGTAGCTAGTCCTGCTTTAATATTATACGCACTTACCCTTTTTTGCTTAAGCTCGTAAGCGATTTTTACACGCCCCCATTTTTTGGTTCTAAAATGACCGCCGGCAAACAAAGTGGCAAAACGGGTTTCGTTTAAATAGTCTTCCTCAATCAGTTTAGAAAGTAATACCTCAACATCTTTTGTGGATAGGCCATACCCATATAACCGGTCTTTGGTTTCTTGGTGGCTTCGCTCTTGATAAGCACAGAAATGCTTAATTTTTTGCCAAGCCTGATCCGGGGTGAGGTATTTTTTTATCATGAGCAATAAATATACAGACTTGCTGTAATTATGCCATGTTTTAGACCGCAAATCCACAACTGATTCACATTAAAGCGGTTGTTATCCATCTGCACTATTTAGAGGGTCAAAGTATTGGAATTTTGGATTAGGTTTGCAGGGTACCTATAACTCATGTAGCATGAAATTTATTGTTTCTTCTTCTTCGCTTCTAAAACACCTTCAACAAATCGGTGGCGTTATTAATGCAAATACCGTGTTGCCTATTTTAGAAGACTTTTTATTTGAAATTACCGACAAAAAATTAAGCATAGTAGCAACTGATTTAGAAACAGTGATGCGTGTAGAAATGGATGTTGAAAGCAAGGCCAATGGCCGTGTTTGTATTCCTGCAAAAATCTTGTTGGATTCATTAAAAAATATTGCAGATCAACCGCTTACTTTTAATATCGATAAAAACTTTGCGGTTGAAATTACCAGCGATAATGGTAAGTACAAAGTGATGGGTGAAAATCCAGATAATTTTCCTAAAGAACCATCTGCAGATGATACCAGCAGTTTTGATATGACAAGTGGCGCTTTATTAACGGCAATCAATAAAACATTATTTGCTGTTAGTAACGATGATTTGCGTCCAGCCATGACGGGTGTGTTTTTTGAACTATCTACTACAGGCGTTCAATTTGTTGCAACCGATGCGCACAGACTGGTACGTTACAAAAGAACAGATGCAAAAGCACCAAAAACAGATTCGTTTATTGTGCCGCGCAAACCACTTAACTTATTAAAAAACGCCTTACCAGATAACGAAGATCCAATTACCATTAGCTATAATAGCAATCATTTATTTGTGAACCACGGTTCTACACAAATGATTTGCCGATTAATCGATGCAAGATTCCCAGATTACAAAGTGGTAATACCTGCAGACAATCCGTATAAGCTAATTGTTAACAAACATGATTTCCAAAATGCATTACGTCGTGTAAATGTATTTAGTAATAAGAGCACCAATCAAGTGGCGCTTAACATTACTGGCAGCGAGTTACAGATGGCTGCGCAAGATGTTGATTTTAGTTTTGAAGGTAATGAGCGTATGAATTGTATGTATGATGGTGAAGATTTACAAATCGCTTTTAATGCAAAGTTTTTAATTGAAATGTTAAACGCTGCAGACACCGATGATGTAAAAATGGAATTATCTACTTCTACAAAAGCAGGTTTAATTAAACCAACCGAGCAAGGTGCTGGTGAAGATTTGCTCATGCTTGTGATGCCACTCATGTTAAATAACTAATAGCAGATGCTAGAAAATTTAATTGAATATTTTAACCAGATACCAAGTACGCACCGCGCACTTATTTTAGCTGGTGGTATTACTTTATTTTGGATCATAGAGGGCGCAGTTCCTCTATTTTCATTTTCGTACCACAAGTGGAAACACGCTGCTGTTAATATATTTTTTACACTCACCACCGTTGTTATCAATTTTGCTTTTGCACTAGTCATTGTAAAAGCATCTGACTGGGCTGTGGCACAAAAGTTTGGCGTACTACAAATGTTTGAAATGCCTACTTGGGTATTTATGATTGGCGGACTCATGCTACTTGATTTAGTAGGTGCATGGTTCATTCATTTTATAGAACATAAAATAAAAATACTTTGGAAATTTCACATGGTGCATCACGCAGATACCCATGTAGATACCACCACTGCTAACCGGCATCATCCAGGAGAAAGCGTTTTTAGGGTTGTATTTACCCTGATAGGTGTTGTTGTTTGCGGTGCCCCTATGTGGCTTGTAATGCTATACCAAAGTTTAAGTGCTGTGTTTTCTCAATTTAACCACGCTAACATTAGACTTCCATTGTGGTTAGACACAGCTATTAGCTATGTGATTGTGTCGCCAAATATGCATAAAGTGCACCACCATTACGTTCGTCCACAAACCGACTCTAATTACGGCAATATATTTTCTATCTGGGACCGCCTTTTTGGAACTTTTGATGCAACACCCATGGAAAACCTACGATATGGCCTTGATGTACTCGATGATAGTACCGATCAAAGTTTGGCCTATCAATTAAAGGTCCCTTTTGACAAATCGGTGAAGACAGATTATTAAATATGCCGTTTCTTTGCATCACAATTT
>JBEITL010000052.1:0-7657 GCA_040374915.1 Sediminibacterium sp.
CCTTTGTTGGGTTCAATTTCTCCACTAAGGATTTTTAAAAACGTAGACTTACCGGCACCATTGGCACCAATAACGCCATAACAATTCCCTTTGATGAAATTGATATTTACTTCGTCAAAAAGTACGCGCTTACCATAAGCGAGGGTAATATTTCTAGCACTAATCATAAAATAAATCAGGGTTTGAGGGCGCAAAATTACAATTAAAGCTGCAATAAATCCGCTAAAATAAATACTCGAAATATGGAATCAAGCTACAGCGTGGCGTTTTACGCCCAAACGGCCCGCGCACTAGGGCTCGCGTCCAAACTTGTAAACTGGCCCGCCAAATACTGATAATATGCCGTTATGGCAATCATACCGGCGTTGTCTGTGCAATATTCGAATGGAGGCACAAAAGGCTCCCATTTGTACTTTTTTCCGGCTTCCACAAGTGCGTTTCGAAGGCCACTATTAGCGCTCACGCCACCTGCAATACAAACCTGCTTAACACCGGTTTGCACCACCGCTTTTTGAAGCTTTTTAATTAAAATGGTAACAATGGCATGCTGAACCGAAGCGCACAAGTCGTTAAGGTTGGCTTCAATAAAACCAGGCTCCTGCTTTTGTAAAAAATATAAGATGGATGTTTTGAGTCCGCTAAAACTAAAATTGAGCTCCGGAATTTGAGGTTCTGCAAATTTAAATGCGGTTGGATTACCCGTTTTTGCATACTTATCAATTAAGGGTCCACCTGGGTAAGGAAGCCCTAATAATTTTGCAGATTTATCAAAGGCCTCGCCTGCTGCGTCATCAATTGTTTCACCAATGATTTGGAGATTAGTGGGACTATTAGCAAGTACAATTTGTGTGTGACCACCACTTACTGTTAAACATAAAAATGGAAAACTAGGACGGTGTTCAGGAATTAAATTTGCCAGTACATGCGCCTGCATATGATGTACGGCAATGAGTGGTTTTTGTAAACTAAGAGCCAATGATTTTGCAAACTGCGCGCCTACTAGTAAACTTCCAATTAAACCAGGGGCCTGCGTAAACGCAATGGCATCAAGCCTTTGAAGGCGCTCTGCACTAGTTGTAATTTCTGGAAATGCTTTTTGTAATGCCGTATCAACTACGGGAACAATATTTTGCATGTGTGCCCTACTCGCAAGTTCTGGCACTACACCACCAAAGGTTTCATGCACCGTTTGGTTGGCAATAAAGTTGGATAAAATAGCCCCATCCACACATACTGATGCAGAAGTTTCGTCACAAGAAGATTCGATGGCTAAAATGGTTACCGACATTACTAATGGGTTCTAATTATTTGGTTCTAATGGCAACCACCGGATCCATTTTTGCAGCAATTGATGCTGGAATAATACCCGATACAATGCCCAAAATAATACAAATGCTTAGCGCCAAAAATACAATATTAGGTGCGATAAATATAGGGAACGGCAGAACAGCAGTTAGCCCCATTGCAAGAAGCCACACCAGTATCAAACCAAAGAGTCCACCCAAAATACATAGGAATGCACTCTCCAATAAAAACTCGGTTAAAATGGTACGGCGTTTTGCGCCAAGGGCCTTTTTAAGCCCAATTTGGCTGGTTCTTTCACGAACGGTCACAAACATAATATTGGCAACTCCAAATGCTCCTACAATTAAACTTAGCCCTGCAATAGCCCATCCGCCTGCGGTTACTTTTCCAAAAAAACCACCCACTACTTCACTAAACTGAGCCACATCGTTACAAGAAAAATCATCCTCCTCACTAGGGCTTAACCTACGTAGCTGGCGCATTACGCCACGTAACTCTTCGGCAAGTGCTGCAGATGAAACACCCGGCTTACCCTGCACCATTATATAAGGGCTGGAATTATCTGGATTATACACCCCTGAAAAATACCTGTACGAGGTGATTATACACTCATCAAAATTAAATCCATCAACTAAACTTTGACCTTGCTTTTTAATGACACCTACAATATATAAATGCTTTCCGTTGTAAGTAATTTGTTTACCCACTGCTTTTTGTGCACCACCATATAATTCTTCGGCCACCAAATTTCCTATGACCGTAGAAGTGGAACCTCTTAAAAATTCAGATTCGTTCAAATAGCGTCCAGCAGCGATATCCAGGGTTTGGATGCTGTTAAAATCTTCGGTAATACCATAGATACTTACACCACTTAAAATACTATTTAAATAACTTACGTTTACGTTAGAGGAACAAAAAAATGAAGTATTTGCAGCGAGGTCACATTTTGCTTTTACAAAACGCATTTCTTCAATTTTTGGCACTGGACGCTTGATATATTTCCACCAAGGATAATCGGGTCCGCCTGCATAACTCCACTTATCAATGTAAATAGTGTTGTTACCAAAAGCTTTAATATCGTTTTGAACTTTGCGTTCTAAACTATCTACTGTTGCTAGTACACCAATGATGCAAAAAATACCAATGGTAATTCCGAACAAAGAAAGGAAGGTTCGGAGCTTATTTACTCGAAGCTCCTGAACGGCCATTCTAAAACTATTCCATAATATGCCGAATAACTTAAACATGGTCCAAAAATACAGTTCTTAATGGTTAATGGGGGCTCTTTTTATGTAAACGGCGAATAGACTGTTTAAAGATGTGCATTAGTCCTGCGAAAAAAGTTGCTCGATTAGAGAAAGGCATCGTTTCCTGTGCTATTTTTGCACCGATTTTAAAAACACAAAACGTTCATTATGACCTGGAAACAAGTCTTTACATCATCGGTTGGTAAAAAATTGGTGATGGGTTTTACTGGAATATTTCTAGTGCTCTTTTTAATTGTGCATGTGGGGCTAAATGCTTGTATTTGGGCAGCTGCCTATGATCCTGCCGATCAGGGACAAATGTTTAATAAAGTAGCACACTTTATGGGTAGTAATGTGCTTCCTAGAATTTTAGAAATTGGTCTTTTTGCTGGTTTCTTCTTGCACATTTTTCAGGGTTATTTATTAACCCTAGAAAATCGTAAAAAAAGAAGTACAGGATATGCTGTTGCATACGCTGATGGTAGTAAATGGTATAGCAGAAGTATGGCCATACTAGGTACGCTCCTACTTATGTTTTTAGTGATGCACATTTATCATTTTTGGACGCCGAGTAGACTTGGTGGTATTGGAAGTGTTCAAGCACTTGCTGAAGTAGAATACAATGGTGTAATGCACCACAACCTATATGCCGAAATGAGAGACGTATTTGTAGGCAATACACTTATTGTTGCACTTTATGTATTAGCATGCGGCTCACTAGCGTATCACTTGTTACATGGATTTCAAAGTGCTTTTAAAACGATTGGTATCCACAACAAAAAAATAAGTGGTTTAATTAACAGCGTGGGCGTTGGATTTTCCATTATAGTGCCATTATTATTTGCACTGATGCCACTCAGTTTTTATTTTGGTTGGATCAAATAATTATCACTCAATTTAAATTTCTAAGCATATGCTTAATTCAAAAATACCTGCCGGAAACCTCGAAAAAAAATGGGAAGATTACAAGGGACATTGCAAACTTGTTAACCCGGCTAATAAACGTAAACTAGAAGTGATTGTAGTAGGTACTGGTTTAGCTGGTGCTTCTGCTGCTGCATCTTTAGGTGAACTTGGTTATAAGGTAAAAGCGTTTTGTTTTCAGGACTCTCCTCGCCGTGCGCACTCAATTGCAGCGCAAGGTGGTATCAACGCCGCTAAAAACTATCAGAATGATGGTGACAGTGTATTTAGATTATTCTACGATACCATTAAAGGTGGAGACTACCGTGCGCGTGAAGGAAACGTTCACCGCCTTGCCGAAGTGAGTGTTAATATTATTGATCAGTGCGTTGCACAAGGTGTTCCTTTTGCACGTGAATATGGTGGACTATTAAGCAACCGTTCTTTTGGCGGTACGCAGGTTCAACGTACATTTTATGCAGCAGGCCAAACAGGTCAGCAATTGCTTATTGGTGCGTACCAAGCGTTAGAGCGTCAGGTGGCACTTGGTAATGTAAAAATGTATAGCCGTCATGAAATGCTAGAAGTAGTAAAAATTGATGGTAAAGCAAGAGGTATTATTGCACGTGATTTAGTGTCTGGTAATTTAGAAAAGCATTTTGGTCATGCTGTATTATTATGTACGGGTGGTTATGGTAACGTGTTTTATTTATCTACCAATGCCATGGGATCTAACGTAACTGCCGCTTGGAAGGCACACCGTCAAGGGGCTTTATTTAGCAACCCATGCTTTACACAAATTCACCCAACATGTATTCCTGTTAGTGGAGACCATCAGTCTAAATTAACACTCATGTCTGAGTCTCTCAGAAATGACGGACGTATTTGGGTGCCTAAAAATTTAAACGAAACGCGCAAAGCGGTAGATATACCTGAAGAAGAAAGAGATTATTATTTAGAGCGCAGATACCCTGCATTTGGTAACCTTGTACCACGTGACGTGGCATCAAGAGCTGCCAAAGAAAGATGTGATGCTGGTTATGGTGTGGGTACTTCTAAGCAAGCTGTTTACTTAGATTATGCTGCAGCGATATTACGTTATGGTAAAATTGAAGCAGGTAAGCAAGGTTTAGAAAATGTAAGCCAAGAGCAAATCATTGCCATGGGTAAAGAGGTTGTTAAAGAAAAATATGGCAACCTATTTGACATGTATGCAAAAATTACTGGCGAAGATCCATACGAAGTTCCAATGCGTATTTATCCTGCTGTTCACTACACCATGGGTGGACTTTGGGTAGACTACGAATTACAAACTACGGTTCCTGGATTGTATGCATTAGGTGAAGCTAACTTTAGTGAACATGGCGCTAACCGCCTTGGTGCAAGTGCGCTGATGCAAGGTTTAGCAGATGGATACTTTGTTATTCCTTACACCATTGGTAATTATTTAGCGGATGAAATTTATAGCACAGGACTTGATACCAACCACCCTGCATTTGAAGAAGCTCAAAAAGCGGTGCTTACAAGAATTGAGCAGTTAATGAATATTAAAGGAACGCAAACTGTAGAGAGCTTCCACAAACGTTTAGGAAAAATTATTTGGGATAAGTGCGGAATGGCACGTAACGCAGAAGGATTAAAGCAAGCCATTGCAGAAGTTCAAGCGCTTAAAAAAGAATTCTGGTCTGACGTAAGAATTCCTGGAGAAATTAATGAGATGAATCCAGAGCTTGATAAAGCCAACCGCGTTGCCGACTTTATTGAACTAGGTGAACTCATGTGCGTAGATGCATTAAGCCGTAACGAAAGTTGTGGTGGTCACTTTAGAGAAGAATACCAAACAGAAGATGGTGAAGCATTAAGAGACGATGAAAACTTTATGTATGTAGCTTCTTGGGAGTTTAAAGGTGAACACAACTGGGAATTACACAAAGAAGAATTAAAGTACGAAGTGATTAAACCATCACAACGTAACTACAAATAATCATTAGTAAACGATCTATCAACTTTTCAATTTTCTTGAAATGGAACATTACAACATGAATCTAAACCTCAAAGTTTGGAGACAACAAAATAAAAACACAAAGGGTACTTTTAAAATGTACCGCGTAGAAAATATTTCTTCTGAAATGAGTTTCTTAGAAATGTTTGACGTACTTAACGAACAATTAATCAAAGACGGAGAAAATCCGGTTGCTTTTGACCATGATTGTAGAGAAGGTATTTGTGGTTCATGCTCTATGTATATTAATGGTAAACCACATGGTCCTTGGCAAGCAAATACAACTTGTCAATTACACATGCGTGCCTTTAAAGATGGAGACACGATTGTTGTAGAACCATGGAGAGCAGATGCTTTTCCGGTGATTAAAGATTTGATGGTTGACCGTTCTGCATTTGATAGAATTATTCAGGCTGGTGGTTATATTAGCGTTAACACCGGTAATGCAGTAGATGGTAACACCTTACCTATCGAAAAGCAAAAAGCAGACGACGCATTTGCAGCAGCCATGTGTATTGGATGTGGTGCTTGTGTAGCAGCTTGTAAAAACAGTTCTGCGATGCTATTTTTAAGTGCAAAAGTTTCTCACCTCGCTTTATTACCACAAGGTGCGCCTGAGCGTACGACAAGGGTACAAAACATGGTGGCACAAATGGATAAAGAAGGTTTTGGATCATGTACCAACACAGGTGCTTGTGAAGCTACTTGCCCTAAAGAAATTTCCATCACCAATAGTGCGCGCTTAAATAGTGAGTACATAGCTGCAAGCTTTGCAGACTAAGCATCTATTAGATGTCTAACAACTATTTTGCGTTTAAACAATTTACAGTTTGGCAATCGGACTGCGCACTAAAAGTATGTACTGACGCGTGTCTGTTTGGCGCCTGGGTTGCAGCACATGTAAAAGATGATGCACCTACTAGCATTTTAGATATTGGCACGGGCACTGGACTATTAAGTTTACTACTCGCACAAAAAATACCAGCAGCACAAATAGACGCCGTTGAAATTGATGGTGCTGCAGCCGCGCAAGCTGCAAGCAATGCATTAGCAACCGGTTGGAATATTAAGGTGCACAATAGTGCTATCGAAAATTTTAGCGGCACTCGTTACCAGCATATTATTTCCAACCCTCCTTTTTTTAGCAACGATTTAAAAAGTGATGATGCGCTCCGTAACACGGCCATGCACAGCACTACACTAACCCTTCAAACATTATTTACTTGTGTAGATGATTTATTGGAACCTACTGGCAGTTTTTCGGTACTACTACCCTTTGCAAGAGTAAGTGAAGTAGAAGCACTAGCCGGGGCACATAGCTTTGTAGTAATGCATAAAGCAGTGGTGCAGCAAACCCCTAATCATGCTCCGTTTAGAGTGATGTATATATTTGGTAAAAGTGGCTTTATTAACGCCACAGAAACGTCAATTGTGATTAAGGAAAACGAGCAGTATACCGCACCCTTTATCTCTTATTTAAAAGATTATTACTTGTATTTATAAAGAATTGTAATTTTAGGTACTATGAATTATTTTGAACTTTTTGAAATACCAGTAAGCTTTTTTCCAGACCCTGCGGTGGTTTCCAAAAAGTATTTGATGCTTCAAAAAAAATTCCATCCCGATTTTTTTGCAAACGCATCACCTGACGAGCAGGCGGAGGCCCTTGCACAATCATCAATGGCCAACAAAGCTCTGCAGGTATTAAAAGATCCTTCGCTTGTACTACCTTATATTTTAGAAATTAACGAGCTCTTAAACGCAAACGAAAACTATCAACTCCCACCCCATTTTTTAATGGAGGTAATGGATTTAAATGAGCAGGTAATGGAAGTATCGGACGATTCGCAAAAGCCCGCTTTACGCCTACAACTTAAACAACTAGAAGATGAAATTTACGAACCTATTAAAGGGCTGCTGGAAGGCTATCAAATGGGTATTACCCAAAAAGAAGCAATGCTGCCAGTAAAAGAGTATTATTTTAAAAAGAAATACTTAGACCGAATTGCGGATGAGCTCCAATAAGCCGTAATTGTTATGTTTTATGCCTGTTTATATGGGTTTCTTTTGGCAAAAAACACAGAATCTTGTAATATTGCACCCCGCCTAATACAAAGGCCCAGATGGCGGAACTGGTAGACGCGCTAGACTCAAAATCTGGTTATCGCAAGGTAGTGCAGGTTCGATTCCTGTTCTGGGC
>JBEITL010000166.1:0-3834 GCA_040374915.1 Sediminibacterium sp.
CCTAAACTATACGGCTTTGCATTACAAGGCGCATCTGCGGTAGAACAATAATAGGCAAGTGCATTGTAGCCTGCTGGCATAGCAATTGTTTTATTGGCACCCTTACCATAATCTTTTAAAACGGCAGCCCAGGTTAAATCTTGAATCACATCTGATTTTCCAGGTGCAATTTTTTCACCACTTTGGGTGCTGTCTTCGGTACCTAAATCATAAGCCGCCCCTGCGCCCGCATATACATCGCCTAAATCGGTGGCGTCTATCACACGCTTTGCGTACACGGTTAATTTTTGACCACGCACATTTTCAAACACCGCACCTTTAATGGTATTGCCTTCCATGATGGCTTTATCAAAATACCAATGATAGTATACTTTCATGTTATGCTGCGCCTGCACCCAAGCTTTAAAAATACTATCTGCTACATGGGGCTCAAAACAAGTTTCGCTCACCCAACCTGTAAATAAATTGTTAGACTTATAATGTTTGTAAAGTGCTTGTCTAAAACTTTCCCAGATACCACTGCGTAATTCGTGGTTGCCATCGGTACAACTAACTGCCGCCGCAGAAAGCATACCGCCAAGCCATGGTGTATGTTCTACCACAACGGTGCTGGCACCCATCTTTGCTGTTTGCAAAGCGGCGGCAATACCACCCGTGGTTCCACCCACTACGAGTACATCGGTGTATACAGGTTGATCCTGTGCTTTACTTGCGCCTGCAAATAAAACAGCAAATACAATAAAAAATATTGAACGCATATTATTCTAACTAAAATGGAAGATCGTCAGACTCATTCATGTCACCTGCAGCAGGTGCACTTGATTGTCCACCATAAGAAGGCGCAGATTGAGGAGCAGATCCACCTTCGCTAGGTTTAGCACCAAGTAGTTGAACTGATGCAACACGCACAGAAAGTGTAGCACCATTTCTACCATCTTGTGTGGTGTAGGTTCTTACATCTGGTGTTCCTTCTACATATACTTGCGTGCCTTTTTTTAGATACGGTGCAATACCTGTTCTATCTGTCCAATATGCACAATCAACCCATGTGGTTTTATCTTTTTGATTGCCTTGTGCATCTTTATATCTTTCGGTGTGCGCTACTGTAAAGTTGATTACGTTTTTGCCATTTACATTGTTTAAAACGGCGTCTTTGCCCAAATTTCCAATCGCTAATAATTTTATCATGTCTATTGTGTTTTGGGTAAATATCGGTAAAATGGATAAAAGAGTGAAATTTCGCTTTTCGTAAGGTGTAAATCATGTGAAATACACGGATTTTAGGCATTTGCCCCCGATTAGCTTAATTTTGTATTAGAATCAAGTGTTTATGAGCCGAAAAGGAAAAGTATTGGTAGCCATGAGCGGCGGTATTGATAGTACCGTAGCTGCACTTATGCTCCATAACGAGGGCTATGAAGTGATAGGCATCACCATGAAAACATGGGATTATGCAACCAGTGGAAGCACGAGCACCAAAGAAACGGGCTGTTGCAATATTGATTCTTTTAATGATGCTAGACAGGCAGCTGTACAAAATGGATTCCCGCATTTTATTTTAGATATCCGTGATGAGTTTGGTGATTTTGTAGTAGAAAATTTTGTGGAAGAATATTTAGCAGGCCGTACCCCTAACCCCTGCGTTATGTGTAACACGCATATTAAATGGCGTGCACTTTTAAAAAGAGCCAATGCTCTTGAATGCGATTTTATTGCAACGGGTCATTACGCTTCTGTGAGACAGCATACCAACAATAGATACGTAATCAGTAAAGGCCTCGACGATACCAAAGACCAGAGCTATGTACTTTGGGGACTTGATCAAGAATTATTGTCTAGAACCATTATGCCGCTGGGTCAATACCATAAAAAAGATATTAGACAAATGGCGCATGATATGGGCTACCCCGAGCTTGCTAAAAAAAGTGAGAGCTACGAAATTTGTTTTGTGCCCGACAATGACTACCGTGGATTTTTAAAAAGAAACGTAGACGGCTTAGAAGAAAAAGTAAATGGCGGATGGTTTGTAGACCAAGCGGGTAAAAGACTTGGAAAACACAAAGGCTATCCTTTTTATACCATTGGTCAGCGCAAAGGACTTGAAATTGCACTTGGCAAACCCGCATACGTTACTGCCATTGATCCTAACACCAATACCGTTGTACTAGGTACCGAAGCCGACCTGGATCAAAACGATATGGAAGTGCTTAAAATTAATTGGATGAAATACAATGGTATCGAAGACGGTACCGAAGCCATTACAAAAATCAGGTACAAAGACAGCGGTGCAACCAGTCATTTATTTAATACCGAAAACGGTATTCGTGCGCGTTTTTACGAACCCGTAAAAAGTATTGCGCCCGGACAAAGTGCTGTTTTTTATGAAGGCAATGATGTTATTGGTGGTGGCATTATTCAGCGCGGGATTTTACAATAAGTGCTGCTGTAAAATTTTCGCAAAAATCGCAAAAAATCCCTTACTTATTTTTTCTGAAACAGTGCCGCAAACATGGTATCTGCTTTCCCTGCGTACCCCGTAAAAAGTTGTTGGTGCAGGAGTTTAAATTCCGGAAAATTAGTTTCTATAAATTTTACTTGTCCTTCATTTTCTGCTGCAAACACCGAACAGGTACTGTATAAAAAATATCCATTCACCGCTACATACGGGATCGTGTTGGAAATAATAGTTTGTTGTAACTGTCTAAAATTATCGATAGCAGCCTCGTCAAAAAAAGCGAGGTGCTCCGGGGTTCTACCCCATGTGCCGCTTCCTGTACAAGGTGCATCACAAATAATAAAATCTGCTAGTTTAGCAAAATTACTGAGGTCATGCGCGCTGGTTAAATCCACTGCAAATGATTGGTAACCGGCTATACCCGCCGCTGCAAAACGTGTTTGTAAATTGCGCAAAATAGTAGCGCGCATATCGGAAGCCGTTAATTTGATTTGCCCAAAAGTATCAACCGCTAAAATAGACTTGCCACCACTAGCTGCGCAACAATCCCATATTCTTTTTTTAGAATCTGCAAATGCTGTCGCAAGCGCATACATGCTTCCAATTTGTTGCGAACTGTAATCTTGAATCACCGCTTCTTTATTAATAAGTAGCACTTCATCTAATTTAGTACCGCTCGGAAGCCTATAACAAGTGTCCGATATTTTTTCAAAAGTAATTTGTGCCTTATTTAATTTACCTATAACAGCAGCCTCTTGTTTTGGCCTGATACGAATAAATAAATCGGGTTGAGTTAGGTGGCTCCTGTTAAAGGCAGGGGCATCCACGCCAGTAGACAAATGCGCCGCAAAAGAAAAAATGCTAGCAAGGTTGTATCCTGGATATACCTCCTTAATAAAATCTAATTTTTGATCTAATGTCGCTACCGATGATCCATCTGGTGCATTCCAGGCTGCAAGCCAACTCGGCTCAAATAAAAGCGCCCAGTTACCCGGCTTGGCTTCACATAAAAAAATAGCGAGTTGTAAGCCTTTATCTGTGTCAAATTCTTTGATACTTGCACCGAGTCTGTAGTAGGTATAGCATACATGCGCAATGGTTCTACGATCTGTAGAACCATGCTTTTTGTGTGCAGCGAAGTATTGTTTGAGATGGTGCACAAGTGGCGCACCTCCTTTGTAAGCATTAATAATAGTAAGCGCCGAATTAAAATAAGACTGGTAACGCACTTAGAGTTCCAATAATGTTTTAACCGGATCCTTACCCATCAGTAATAATTCTGGATTTTCTAAAAGCTCTTTTACGCGTACTAAAAATCCAACACTCTCACGACCATCAATAATGCGGTGATCGTAACTAAGTGCTAAATACATCATAGG
>JBEITL010000125.1:0-4889 GCA_040374915.1 Sediminibacterium sp.
AATTTGATTGTACTCCCAGTTATTAATGCGTCTTATTAAATTAATATCTGCGATCATAAATAGTTTATCATACTCGTCTATGCCGGTATGATAAAAGCCAACAACCACTAATTTGCGGTAGGTTTTTTGTGCATCTGCATTCGTAGAAACAAAATGCACTTTGATAGTATCATTGATTTTGATTTGCAACTGCTTTGCAACGGCGTCTGACACAATGGTTTCTTTGCTATACATACTGCCCGAGAAATCCATCCATCTGCCCTTTACTAAAAACTTTTTTAGGGCAGTATGGTTTTCATTTTTTTCGATGCCTTTTATGAGTACGCCTTCAATTTCGGTATTGGATTCTAATACCGCCGATTTGGTGGCAAAACTTTGATAGGATACCACACCGGGTGCTGTAGCCAAACTATTTTCAACGGCTTTGTTTTTGGTGAGCGGTAGTTCTTCGGAAATGAGGGATTTGCCCGTTTCATATTTTTGAACCCGAATATGTCCCCAAAAGCCAAAAATTTTATCGGCTACTTTTTCCTGGAAGCCATTCACAAAAGCAAGGGTGATAATCATTGCTATAATGCTGACAGCAGTAGCTGCCACCGATAGCCGGATGATAAATCTGGAAAAACTTTGCTGCTTGTTAAAAGCGATGCGTTTGGCAATATGGTAGGATAGGCCCAAAAAGGTTGTTTTGGTAAAATTACGAATAGTATTTTTGTAAGCATGAATCTATCCCATAAATATTGGACCAGTTGGCTACTATTACTCTTTGTTATTGTTACAGCCAGCAAGGCGCAACTTGCGCCGGACCAAATTTATATGTCCAATATTAAAACGCCGGTTCTATTTCAGCAAAACGATCAACTTTCAATACCACTGATTAGGCTTCAATCGTCAGATGCATTAGAACTTCATTTTGATGACTTGTCGGGTGTTCCTAAAAATTATTTTTATACGTTTCAACTTTGCAATGCTGACTGGACACCTGCGATGTTAAGTCCATTTGATTATATAGGTGGCTTTCCTCAAAATCGAATTAGCATGTACCGTGTATCCAGTGTTTCAGCAACACGTTATGTACATTATCAAGTGCTCTTGCCTGAAAAAAATTGTGTGCCTACAAAAAGTGGAAATTATATTTTAAAAGTTTTTTTAGATAACGATACATCAAAACTTGCCTTTACAAAAAGGTTGTATGTACTTGATGAAAAAGTAACGCTAGGTGCTGGTATCACTCAGCCCTTTGCTTCTGACATTATGCGCACGCATCAAAAAGTGCAGGTCAATGTGGGTACCAAAGAGTTAAATATTTTAAGCCCTGCCAAACAAACCAAGCTTCTAATTTTACAAAATAATGTACATAGAGGTGCTGGCTTTATTACACAACCCACATTTATTAGAGGTAAAAATTTTGAATATTCCACAGAAGATGCGCATCAAGTTTTTGAAGCTGGAAAAGAATACCGCTGGGTTGATATTAGAAGTTTAAGATTTGAATCGGACCGCGTTGTAAGAACAGACAGGCGTAAAAATCCAGTAACGATTACCGTGAAACCTGATTTTACAAGAAATGATCAGCGGGCTATTTTTTATATGGACTCCAATGGGTGGACTTCTATAGCAAGTACCGAACTAATTAACCCATGGTGGCAAGGTGATTATGCCAACGTTAACTTTACCTACGTGCCTGCTAGTTTAAAAGCGCTACCCAATAAAGAACTTTACTTGGTGGGGCAGCTTACCGGAAATACACTTGGTGACACTGCAAAAATGGAATTTGACCCTGGTGTAGGGGCGTATACCAAAACATTACTATTAAAACAGGGTTTCTATAATTATACCTACCTTACTAAAGAAAAGGGGGCTCCTTTTTACACAGCTTCTTTTGCCCCCACCGAAGGTAATTTTTGGGAAACCGAAAACGATTACACGGTTTTTTACTACTACAGGTCATTGGGAGGCCGTCATGATGAGTTAATTGGCTTTGCCAAGGTAAATTCACGAAATCAGCTCGGAATCAGATAGTTTAGCTTATTTAATACCTTAAAAATTAGGGAGAATTGAGGGCAAACCTTACTTTTGCACCGGCAGGTCTTACACGACCAGCTCCTGCAGAACCTCCCCAGGGTAGGAATACAGCAAGGATAAGCGGTTGAGCGGTGCGATGTGAGTAGCCTGCCATTTTTTTTATTCCCCGTCTATTTCGGGGAATTTACTTTTAACAAAAAAACCATGAAGTTTTTTATTGACACGGGCAACCTCGCTCAAATTAAAGAAGCCTACGATTTAGGCATTTTGGATGGTGTTACAACCAACCCAACGTTGATGGCTAAAGAAGGTGTAAAAGGCGAAGAAGCAATCGCTAACCACTACAAAACAATTTGCGAAATGGCAGATGGTGATGTGAGTGCAGAAGTACTTTCTACTGACTTTGCTACCATGGTAGAAGAAGGTAAAAAACTAGCAGCGATACATCCAAATATTGTGGTGAAAGTGCCACTTATTAAAGATGGTATTAAAGCCATCAAATGGTTTACCGATAATGGTATTAGAACCAACTGTACACTTGTGTTTAGTGCGGGTCAAGCCATCTTAGCGGCTAAAGCAGGTGCTACGTATGTGTCTCCATTTATTGGAAGAATTGACGATAGCTCTTGGGATGGAATGGAACTCATTGCTCAAATCCGTCACATTTACGATATCCAAGGTTTTAAAACAGAAATATTAGCAGCGTCAATTAGAAATGCGCTACATATTGTTAAGGCTGCAGAAGCTGGTGCTGATGTGTGTACTTGTCCGCTAGATTCTATTTTAGGACTTCTAAAACATCCTTTAACAGATATTGGACTTGCTAAATTTATTGAAGACGCTAAAAAAATGTAGTGGCTAAAATTTTAAAATTGTATCATAATGATTGATGATAAACTAATCAGAAATTCATATAAGAATATGTCTGAGGAAGAGTTGATCAGAATTGAAATTGAGGATAATGATAAAATTTCACAAAATGCTTCATTGATTCTTCAAAATGAAATAACTACTAGGGGAATAGAATTAGACAAAATAAAAGATATTCTAGGTAAAACTGATTTTGATTTTTTTACACTTTACACATCAAATCAAGCCTTTTATGGTTTAAATGGAAGTTCTTATCTTCTAATTGAACTTGACAAAAGGCTCAAAAGGTATTCTCGTCAGTTTAAGGATTATGATAACTCTTATTTAGTTTCCAAAATCAAATCTCACAAGACGGAGGTAGAAAAGATGCCTCAAGAGGATTATCTTGCTTTGTTATCATATCTTAAACGTTCAAACATATCTACTCTGGATGAACATAAAATTGATAAGATTTTAAAATCAAGTAAAGAGGAGCTTTTACTTTCCACGAATACAAATCTGACTGAGGAAAATGATATTTTCTTCAACCTACACAAAGCAGGAAATGACATTAGAAAAATAGGAGTAAATCTTTCAAGATACATAATTGGTCAAATCTTTTTTGTAATTGGATATATCTTATCATTTATTATTTCTGGAAAGCCACCTTCACTTATTTTATTGTGTATAAATTTAGTAGTAGTCATTATTTTAATAGCAATGATAATTAGTGGTTTTTATGAAGCAGGTAATGCCTTATTAAATATTAAGAGAAAAGATAATGATAGTGAGATATTGTAAAAAGGGTATTATAACAAGATAGATTTATTTCCTATTCAAGCTTTGCATTTGATTTTTCCAAATTAGTGGAAGTTTCACTTACCTTATTTGGGTCAATTAAATTAAAAATGCATCAATACTGAAATGATTATTTAATTTATTCCAACTCTTCTTAATAAAAGTTAAAGAATATTTTTCGAATAACGTTCTTGATCTTTTCGTTAGAAAAGGCCTGCACTTAATTGATTTAGTGCTTGTATGCTTTTTTCTTGATCATGCCACCCCTTGTATCTTTAACAGATGTCATCACCACAAATGCAGTGGGACTTATTTTTTCAATTTCTGTATTTAGTTTATTGATTTCAAGTCTGGTAATAACGGTATAGATAATATCGAGATCATCGCGTTCGCCTGTTTTGCCAACGCCTTTTGCGCCTTTGTATATAGTTACACCCCTGCCCATGGTTTGTACAATCATGTCCCGCATTTCTTTGCAGTGCGGTGAAACAATGGTGACGCCTATGTATTCGTCGATGCCTTCAATAATAAAATCGAGTGTTTTAGATGCAGCAAAGTAGGTGATCATCGAATAAAGTGCCGTTTCGATAGAGAGTAAAAAGGCTGCGGATCCAAAAATCGCAACATTGATCATGATGATGATGTCACCAATGGTAACCCCCATTTTTTTACTTACATAAATGGCGAGTACTTCGGTGCCATCAATGACACCACCACCTCTAATGGTAAGTCCAATACCGGCCCCTAAAAAAATACCGCCAAATACAGCTACCAGTAATTTATCGTTGGTGATGATTGGGAAATGAATGATTGCAACACATAGTGCTAGCCCAATGATGGCCAGTAAAGTTTTTATTGCAAATGATTTTCCTAAAGTAAAGTAGCTTAAAAATATAAAGGGGATATTAATTAAAATGATGAGTACCGAAAAGGGGAGTTGCGTGAGTTCCGTTAATAAAAGGGAAACACCCGTTACGCCACCATCAATAAATTTATTGGGTAATAAAAAACCGTTTAGGCCAAAGCCAGCAGCAATAATACCTAAAAAAATATACAGACTGCTCTTGATTTCCGCTTTAATGGAAACCCTTTTTCTCTTGTATCTTCTTGCTTTTTGAAACCTGGTATTTTGTAGAGATGTTTCCATATAATTATTGGTGTTTAATGGCCTCGCGCTTAGATAAATTAGATAATTGTGGGTGGTCCTTTACAAAACG
>JBEITL010000187.1:0-3373 GCA_040374915.1 Sediminibacterium sp.
AGCGGGCGCTTAACAGGACTTGGAAGCATGGACGCCATATTAGCTATAAAAAACGGGTACTTACTTTGTTCTATGGCTGCTTGGTCAAGTGCTTGAGATGTTATATTAGTGATTCCGCCAAATTGAACTCGTGCCGATGATAACAAAACGTTTTCGAGTGGATCCTTGCTTATGGTAAGTAAAGAATCTGTTTGTTTTAGTAAGATAGGTTTTAATGCAATTAAGGTTTGAATATTTTGTTGATTGCCTGCAGTTAGTAAACGGGCAATATGGTACATAATAACTGCCGGCTTTGCATAATGCGGAGCTATAAAATCAGCTTTATTTAAATGCCATTTATTATCAATAGCAGTTGTAATAAGTTGTAAAGAAGCCGAGTCGGAAGCCGTCCATTGTAAATCATAGGCATTAACAAAACTGAGTACGTTACAAAGTACCGCCATGTCAAAATCGATGGGCATTTTTTTACCAAACCAAGTAGAATATGCAGGTAAATGTTTAAATGCAGGAAGTGAATTTTTAATTGACTTTACTTTGGTGTTGGCATACAACTGCATGGTATCATGAACCACTGCTGCCCGCTCTTTGGTAACCTCCTGTGCCCAGAGTAAAATAACAGAATCATCAAAATCGTCCGGTAAAGACTGAGATTTATCAAATTTATTGAGCCAACCCGCATTTGGGAAAATTTGTGGCGTATCGGTGCGCCAAAAATTATAGGTGTCTCTCCCACTCTTATTTTTAAACACCCCGACAGACGATAATCCATCCTTTACAATTTGGTTGATTATCCGTTGCTGATATGGCGTACACAGCTTATGGTACTTTTTGAGTGTATGAACTATGAGTCCCGTAAAAAATACATTGGGGTCGTTTTTACTATTGTTTTTATTGTAGGCATACACCCTAGTGGAAGGAAAAATACCAGGAGGAAAACCTGTATTTGTTTGTTGTAGGGCCTGTATCTTTGTTAAAATCTGATAAGACCAAATGGTATCGGTACTGGATTGTGTGTTACCACGCACAACCAAGACACAAAAAATTATAAATAAGATACTTTTGATTCTTTTCATAAATTGAACAGCAATTTACAAGATTCGCTGAACAAACTGCACACAAACCGTTTAACATATGTATGTAAGACTCTCAATTGTTGTTTACCCGAACTGGTTTGGCTGGGCTGGTTTTTTATCGATGGCACTATTTAGATTTCCTTTATGGATTTCAAAAGGGCTACGTTTTTGGAAATTGATGGGAACCGGTAAAAATGGAACTTTTGATAAAAATCCGGATTGGAAAAGATGGGCAGTGCTAGAAGTATATGACACACAAACAGCTACCCCATCATTTATTACTTGGTGGTGGAAAATGTTTAAAACAACCAACACTGTTTATGAGTTGGAACCCATCGAAGGTCACGGACTATGGGATGGTAAACAAGTTTTTGGCGACCTGCCTAAACAATCGGATTATGAAGGTAAAATAGCCGTGCTTACAAGAGCTACTATAAAACTATCGGGGCTTAAAAGATTTTGGGCACACGTAGATGCCATTGCAAGTCAAATGGCAACTGCTCCGGGTTTTATAACATCGGTGGGTATTGGTGAGGTTCCATTTATAAAACAAGCCACCTTTAGTATTTGGGAATCCAAGGAACAAATGCGCAGTTTTGCCTATAAACTTCCACTACATAAAGAAGTGATTAAAAAAACACATCAAGAAAAATGGTATTCCGAAGATATGTTTACCAGGTTTAAGGTGATAGAGGAATAATGTTACTTGATTACAAATACATAACTATACCTGTTTTCTAATTGCTTATTCTTGTCTTTATCTGATTCTGAACAACCCATTATCAATTGCTTTTCACCAACAGGCATTAAGACAAAGTTATTTCCTCCATACTTAGATAAGTCTTTTTTAATTTTTTCTGTTCTTCTACTTGATAGTATTTCATTGTAGGCATCAGTACCAAAACAGTCTGTAGCAGAAACAACCACAATGGTTACACCGCGTAAATCCTGTAATCGGTCTTGCAATTCATTGTATAATTTTTTATCCTGCTTTACAATATTTACTTTATCAAATTCATGATGCACCAAAATATAATCTTTGGTAACAGACATTAAAGAATCAACAACAGATGCAAATGTTCTTTTTGTTGAAACAACAACAGGGTCCTCCTTTTTAGGCGTTACGAAATTAAACTGACCTAAATCTTTATTTAAATTAACGTAACCATTTGCACCAATCTCCTGAAGTGATTTATTGCCATTTCCATCTTCGATTAACAATTGATATTCACGATTAGGCTTTACTTTAAAATCATAATTTCCATTAGCATCGGTATATAAACTGTCTAAAATGGTTCCAGCCTTATACCCATCATTTCCATTTGACAAGAGTGTAACTTTGATGCCCGGTTTTTTTATACCATCAATAGTTACTTCGCCATTAATAGATATTTTAACTAGCTTATATTCATAAGAAAAAATGTCGTCACTACCATACCTATTTGAACTGAAGAAACCTTTGTTTTCCCGGGCGCTAAATACTAAATCATCTTTTTCACTATTGATTGGTTTACCTAAATTTTCAACCCCTGTAGATTTAAATTTATAAATATCCAATCCTCCTAAACCTTCATGTCCATTGGAACTAAAGTATAAATTACTTTCATAAAAAGTTGGGAATAGCTCATTTGCTGCTGTGTTGATACCTGCTCCAGCATTAACAGTAGCATCCCAGCTACCATCCTCTTTCCTATTCACATAGTAGATATCTGTACCTCCAATACCGCCTGTCTGATCACTTACAAAAAATAAACGTTCGCCACCTGGTGTAATGGCCGGATGGAAATATGAATGGGCGGGATTGTTAAAATACAATTTAACAGGAGCATTCCAACCATTATTAACACGTCTTGTACTCCAAATCTCCAATTGCTTTATGCCTTTTGCATTTGTTTGATTTTTAGTAAAAAAGGCTTGCATGCCATCTGCTGTAAATGAAATAGAACCAAAATTATAACCGCCACCAAAACCAGGTGCAAATAATGGAGACTCAACTTTTGGTGCACCATTTAATTTTTGAAGGTCAAATTGATTTTGCAAAGAGCGATTGTCATTTACAAGTGATGGTGTTTTATCAGAAATTCCTTTATTAACAGACTTTTCTTTCCAATTACCATAAATAATACTATCGGTTGCCAAATCTTTTGTAGAAAGCTGATAATATAATTTTGTAAATGGAAGACCATCCCAACCAAACTCATTAGTTCGGGTTACTTTTTTAGATCTATTGGATTCAAAAACAAAACCACTATCTAATAGTGCAGCTCCAAACTCATTATAGGGTGTATTAATTTGCAAAA
>JBEITL010000004.1:0-19606 GCA_040374915.1 Sediminibacterium sp.
CAATAAATTTTTACTCTAAATGCGTGTTATTTCCTACAATGTAAATGGTATCAGGGCTGCCATAAAAAAAGGTTTTGTTGAGTGGCTGCAAACTAATCCCGCCGACATTATTTGCTTGCAAGAAACCAAAGCTACTAAAGAAGACGTTGATACCACTGACATTGAAAAATTAGGTTATGATTGCTATTGGTTTTCGGCACAAAAAAAAGGATATAGCGGCGTTGCGATTTTTACAAAAATTAAACCAGACAATGTGGTGTATGGCACTAACACCGAACAATCCGATTTTGAAGGAAGGGTCATCCGTGCAGACTTTGGTGATATCAGTATTGTGAACGCTTATTTTCCTTCGGGCACCAGTGGTGATGAAAGACAAAATTATAAATACCAGTGGCTCACCGAATTTGAAAACTATTTGGCGGCACTTCGTAAAAAAAGACCCCAACTTATTGTAGTAGGTGATTATAATATTGCACACCAGGAAATTGACATTCATGACCCAAAAGGCAATAAAAAGAGTTCTGGATTTTTACCTGAAGAGCGGAGCTGGATGAGTCAGTTTTTAGAAAGTGGGTGGATAGATACGTATAGGCATCTAAACCCAGCTGTTGTAGGTGGTTACACCTGGTGGAGCCAACGCTTCCCGTCGGTACGTTTACAAAACAAGGGATGGCGTATCGATTACATTGCTGTAACAGCTTCTCTATCTAGTACCTTAAAAAGCGCCTCTATTTTCCCAGACGTAAAACACAGTGACCACTGTCCTATTTTTGTCGAATTAAGCCTAAAAAAGGGCAAATAACTCACTTAATACCTACCTATCATGTTGATTTACAACGTCACTACAAAAATTGACCCCTCTATTCACGAAAAATGGGTGGCTTGGATGAAAGACCAACACATTCCGGCCGTGATGCAATCAGGGTGTTTTACCCATTACCATTTTGTTCGAGTTTTAGACATCGATGAAAGTGATGGACCTACCTATGCCGTTCAATATTTTATAGAAAATAGAGCGCAGTATGACAGGTATATCGAAACATACGCATCCGCGCTAAGACAAGACAGCACGCAGCTTTGGGGCCAATTAATGATTGGTTTTAGGTCATTAATGGCAGTTGTGAATTGAGTGTGGATAGATTTTAAAAATGATTTTGGTAATCACAAATCTTCATTATATTGTTCTAGAACCCTTACCGGCATTGAATTCTAGGTCATATAGCCTGAAACCCTTTGCAGCAAAGGCTTTCGTCGATTTATGAATGTTCATTTAGAAGAGGAGGGTTTTTCAAAAAAGCCTGTAATACCTTTGTTTAAAGGATTTGGAGCATTCCCAGGAATTTATTTTTTAATAAAAAAATTTTGCTGAACGAAAAAAGCTAATACATTTGTTTTGTTATTCAAACAACTAAAAAATCATTTATGAACAAAGCAGAATTAATCGCGCAACTTGCTGAAGATGCTGGTATCACAAAAGTACAAGCTAACGCAGCGTTAGACTCTTTCGTAGACACTGTTACTAAAACACTTAAAAAAGGTGATAAAGTAACTTTAGTAGGTTTTGGTACTTTCTCAGTTTCTAAGCGTGCAGCTCGTACGGGCCGTAACCCACAAACTGGTGAAGCAATCAAAATCAAAGCTAAAAAAGTTGCTCGCTTTAAAGCTGGTAAAGAATTAAGCAGCAAAGTTTAATTTTTGCCTCCAAAAAGAATTGAACCCCGCTTTCGCGGGGTTTTTCTATTTTTGCAGTTCAAGATTGTTCATTTAAAAAATTAAACCATGGGTAGAGGTGATAAAAAAACCGCTAAAGGCAAGAGATTCAAAGGTTCATTTGGAAAAAGCCGACCAGCTAAAGTAGCTGTTGTAAAAACTGCAAAAGCTGCTGCTAAAGCATAAGAAATAATAAACCCCCAAAATTGGGGGTTTATTATTTTATGGAACTATACTTTTTGTTTTGCAGCGATTTCTGTTAACGCTACTACCAGTTTATCTAGGTCTTCGAGTCTTGTATATACATGCGGCGTAATTCTAACGCAACTGATATTTTCCCAAACAATCCCAACCGTATGAATTTTATAACCCGTATAAAGTGCGCTATCAAGTGCGGCGGGTGTCATACCATCGATGGTAACACCACAAATACCGCAGGCATACTTATCTTTTAACGAAGTGTGAATTTTTACACCTGGAATTTGAAGCGCTTTTGTAGCCCAATAATTTTTTAAATAACGTACCCTTTCTTCTTTTCTTTTTGATCCAATAGCCATGTGAAAATTAACGGCTTCGCCAATCCCTTGTTCTATCGGAAAGCTTCTAGTACCAAGGGTTTCAAACTTTCTAATATCATTACTGAGGGGCTTATCGTTACAAAGTAGTGGCCAAATTTTTTCTATTTTATTGGCATGAATCCAAAGCATACCACTCCCAATAGGTGCCGATAAAAATTTATGCAAACTGGTGCCAAAATAATCACATTCTAAATCCGGAATTTTAAAATCAAGTAGTCCAAAAGAGTGTGCGCCGTCCACAATCACTTCTATGCCGCGCGCATGGGCCATCGCTGCAATTTTTTTAACGGGCATAATTTGTCCTACCCAATTAATGATATGGGTAATATGAATAAGTTTAGTGCGTGGTGTAATTGCTTTTTCAAAAGCGGCTACAATGGAATGATCATCTTCGATGGGAAAATCAAAACTAAGTTGCGTGTAAACAATGCCATCACGAAGGGCGCGCTGACGATACGCCTGAATCATATTCGGATAATCCTGTTTGGTTCCAATCACTTCGTCTCCGGCTTTAAATGGATAGCCAAAAATGACGGTATTTAAGGCTTCTGTAGCATTGCGGTTAATGGCAATTTCATTGGGAGAGCAGCCAGCTAATGTGGCCAGTTTATAACGAACCGGCTCCCTACCCTGGTCCAAAATACGCCACATATAGTAAGAAGGTGCCTCGTTGGAGAGCTGATTAAAGCGCTCAACAGCTTCCTGAACCACCCTTGGCGAGGGGCTTACACCCCCATTATTGAGGTTGACCATATTGGGGTTTACTGTATAAGCCTGCTGAATTACGGACCAGTAATCTTCATCGGTGGCAAGCGCTTGAGGGGTTAACCCCCCGGCTTTTTGATGTACTTTTTCCCAATCTGCGGCCCAGGCCTGCTGTATAAGGCTGGGCGCACTAAAAGCTGCGGTTAAGCCAGCTATTTTTTGGATAAACTTTCTACGTTCTGTCACTGTTATTGTATTGATAAAGTAAGTTAAGAAAATTTCTTACGCAATTATTCAATTAACTTTGTGCTCCAGATTGATCAAGATGAACCAGAAAACCCTCCGCATTCTTTTTTTTATAACGACAAGCCTAATGCTGGTGTTATTTGCAACTAGCGCAGAAGCGCAGTGTTCAATTTGTACCAAAACGGCTTCTCAATTAGGCGATGGCCCCGCAAAAGCACTCAATGGCGCTATTTTATATTTAGCCGGTGCCCCACTTGCCATTATGGGATATATAGGATGGCGCTGGTGGAAAACAGAAAAACAGTTTACAGATCCAAATTCCTAAAAATCAGGTTTTCGTGATTCATTGAAAACGAAAAATGATACTTGTTTGTAGCAGCAAACACAGACTTTGCCGCGCCTTTTCGTATATGATCGTGGACTTCAACAATAATCATTTTTGTGTGTGGTAACCAAGATTCATAATTTTTTTCAAACACTTCTTTCTCAGATCCTTCAATATCTAGTTTAAGTAAATCAATAGTTGCCCACTTTTGTTCTTGCATTATTGACGCAATAGAAAAAGCTGGAATACTATCTGGCGTAGCTACTTCTACTTCCTCTACCATAAAGGAATTATCGTAGTCTTGGGTATTTATAATAACAAGGTTTTTATTGTCATTCCAAATACCCCCATTTTTTGCATTTACTTTTGAGAAGCTTACAATATTTTTTTCAAGCATTTCAAAATTTTCTTTGTTGGGTTCTACTGCTACAATACTTGCACTAGGATAACGGTGTGAAAAATAAACAGATGCAAGTCCAATATTAGCACCACCATCAATAATGGTAGTAGGCGTAAAGGGAATATCAAAATTATATTGACCCTCTAAAAAAACCTGTTTAAAAGTAACTTTGTCGGCGTATTTATTTCTTAAATGAATTTTTGAATGATAACGGCTTGAATAATATGAACCATCCTTTTTAAATATCCGGCGAATAAAAAAAACAATCCCATCAAACAATCCAAAAGTTTTAATAAGCGGTAGTAGCCTTGTTGACATGTTATTGTTTTAAGATTATCAATATAAGTAAAATCAAGCATTTCGAAATGCAAACAAAAAAGAATGCTTAATAGCGGCTAATAATGGGAGCCTTCTTTTTTTATAATAAAAAAGGTCTTTCCTGTTTTTTAGCATAAACAAAAACAGGCCTGAACTAGATCCGTTATCGAGCATTTTACTCCAATGTTTAGTAAAATTGATAAAAAACACTTGGTCCTTTTCGGACAAAGAAGCAATTTGAACAAACGCTTGTAAATGTGTTCTTAACATCACGCGGTAATTATTTCGCAGCTCTTTTGAACTTGAGTTTTTTGTAATTGTTACATTGGTGTCATGCGCCCGTTGATACACAAGTATTTCATCGAGGTATTGTAAACCACCACTTGTTACTGCTTGCAAGGCTAACCACCAATCATAGTAAACGGCATTTGGTATTGGAAGCGCCTGCTCAAGTAAACTTTTTCGGATGATGAGTGCATGTCCACTTACTGTATTATACAACGCTAATTTTCTAACATTGGTACCTGCAACATGCCTACTACTTTTATTTTTTATGGGATGAATAGGAATGTCTTTTGTGAATCGAACCGAATCACAATAAATAGCAGCAGCATCTGGCTCAAAAGCCGCCATCATTTTTTCGATTTTTTGATGGTGCCAAATATCATCTTGATCTGATATGGCAATATAATCATGCTTGGCCATTTGTAAGGCGCTTTCAAAATTTGAAGTGAAGCCAATATTGAAATTGTTTTGAGAAAGTGAAATTCGGCTATCGCGCGCTGCCGCGCGCTCTACCACTGCCATGGTATCATCACTAGAAACATCGTCAACCACAATTATTTCAGCAACCGCATAGGTTTGCGCTATGATAGAAGCCAGTTGCGCTTCAATATATTTTGCACCATTATAGGTACAAAGAACAACTGAAATAGGCGGTTTCGTCAACTCTTTTTACTTTTAAGGTTCAAGTCGTTCATGTATGCATGTAAATATAGAAAAAGTAAAGGGCAACACGGCTACAAATGCAAAGTTCTCGATTGTGATACCTAGTTGGAACAATCTAGCTTATTTGCAATTGTGCATTGATAGTATTAGAAAAAATTCTATGTATACACATGAAATTATTGTTCATATAAATGAAGGCGTTGATGGCACACTAGATTGGGTTAAAACACAAGCAGATATTAGTTATTCATATAGTAAAAATAATATAGGTGTTTGTTATGCATTAAATAGTTGCCGAACACTCGTAACAACAAATTACTTGTTATATATTAATGATGATATGTATGTGTGTCCGAATTGGGATGCACCAATTGCAAAAGCAATAGATGAAACAAAACATAAACTTTTCTTTTTTTCAAGTACCGCCATCGAATTAAAAGCCCAAAGCAATTGTTCTATTCAATATGATTTTGGAAAAGACATTACTTCTTTTAATGAAGCCAATTTATTAGCAAACTATGCATCACTGCCCATGCAGGATTGGCAGGGTGCTACCTGGCCCCCCAATATTGTACACGTAGATACCTGGGACGCCGTGGGTGGTTACAGTAACGAGTTTAGCCCGGGCATGTACTCCGATCCTGATTTTTCTATGAAGCTCTGGAATGCAGGCGTACGGCTATTTAGAGGTATTTCTGAAAGTAGGGTGTATCACTTTGGATCTGTTTCTGTAAAACGCGTAAAACGCAACAAAGGCTATTTTACTTTTATCAAAAAATGGGGATTTACGTCTAGTACTTTATCTAAATATTATTTACGCAGGGGCGAAAAATTTACGGGACCACTTCCAGAAGCTAGTGTACCTATACGTGTGCATGTAAAAAATTTTATAAAAAGGTTGCAAGTGAAGTTTTTTGCTAATCAATTTTAAAAAACATTTTTACAGCAAACAATACTTTAAGGAGCGCCGACTTTTTTTTATACGCAAGTATTAAATTTCTATAATCATAAAACAGTTTGGCACGTTTATAATTATTGATAAGCGAAAAACTAGCGTAACTGTTATTGATTTTTTCAAAAACCCCCGCGTGTTGATGTCCCGCCTCTTTTACTTTATTGTATAGTAATTGCATGCGCGCACGCGCTTTTTGTTTTTTTTGTGCCAAGGTTAATGACACCGTTTTATTTTTTGTGGTATCGGCACCAATGGCGTTTTGCGTATGCTGCCTATAATGCACTAGCGGTTCATTTACATACACCACCCTGCTGTAACAAGTAGCCACAAAACCCAGCCAAAAGTCATGTGTTACAAGGGTTGGGAAAGGAGTCGCCTTATCTATTAATTCTTTTTTAAAGAGCATGGCATGACCCGGAGCCCAGGCGCCAATCGTATACATGATAGGTGTATGATACGCCAATTGGTTTTTTATAGTTGACATTTTTTTATGCAATAAATCTCCATTTGCATCTATAAGTTCAGAATCGGAGTAGGCTAGCATTTGATCTCCAATGGCATGTATGAGCACCTCAACTTTATTGGGCACCCAAATATCGTCTTGATCACTCAGCGCAACATAAGAAGCGTTTGCAAGGAGCATTCCTTTTTCAAAATTTTTAATATACCCAAGTCTCGTTTCATTTTGCACCACCATTACTTCTGGATGATGCGCTGCAAATGCATGCGCGATAGTAATGGTATCATCTACAGAAGCGTCGTCTACAATAATAATTTGACTTGGCTTATAGGTTTGCTGTACAATACTTTCTAATTGTGCGCGCAAATAAGTGGCGCCATTATAAGTGGCAACAACAACGGCTACTGTAGGATTTTTATTTTCCATGGTACCCATTATTAGTATGCTTGAACAAATTCAAAAATATTAAATTGAGGATCCTGCGACTTTACCGAAATAGCTGCTAATAGCTGAGTGGCATCTATGTCTTGCATTCTTTTTTGCTGAATCAATCGAAGCGCTTTTTGTGTAAGCAACCAATTTTTTCTTGTAGGATCGTGGAGCTGCTGCTGATGTGTAGCAATGGCTGCAGCGAGTTCATCGATGCCCGTTTTTTGAGCAGCGATGGTTTTGATAATTGGAATTTGATACGCAGTATTTGAAAAACTTGGCGCCATCATTTGTTTTAAATGATGCACGAATTGATCTGCTTCGGGACGGTCACTTTTGTTGACCACAAAAATATGTGCGATTTCCATGATGCCAGATTTCATGGTTTGCACTTCATCACCTGCTTCTGGCACAACTACAACAACGGTGGTATCTGCAAGACCTGCAATTTCAATTTCACTTTGTCCTACACCCACTGTTTCTACAATGATTTCATCAAAACCGGCCACTGACATAAGTTGTGTAATTTCTAAAATATGTGTATGCAGTCCACCCAGCGCACCTCTACTTGCAAGTGATCTAATATATACATTCGGGTGATTGTACCACTCACTCATTCTAATCCGGTCGCCAAGTAAGGCACCTAAATTAAAGGGAGAGGAAGGATCTACACAAAGGACGCCTACTTTTTTTCCGGCGGCTACCCAGTTCGCAATTAAAGCGTCTACGAGTGTGCTTTTGCCAGCACCCGGAGGGCCTGTAATTCCGGTAACAGCGCATTTATGTGAAGGTGTAATATGCAACAATTGCCCGTAGCCTGCTACTTCATTTTCGACCCAAGAAATACCCCTAGCTAATGATTTAAAATCTCCAGCTACAATACCTGCTGCTATTTCCTGCGCGTTATTCATTTGCTATTATTGAATAATTTTAAAATTATTAAAATCGAAAAGTCGAATGCCCGTTAATTTTTCGAAGTAATACAAGATGCGGTCTTTGAAAGAAAAATTTTTGCGCGTTGTATCAATTTCAATTTTCCAGTTTTGTGCCGCAATGCGTGATTGCATGACCGCAGGATGTGTGCCTACAAATTTTTCGAGCGAATCATAAGCTGTAAAATCCCAGTGCTGGTTGTCTTTTAAAATTTCATTGAGCTCTGCGTCTGAATGCCAAAGCGCACTAAAGTTTTTTATTTTTTTAGCCATTTGCGCAGGACTTTTTACCCACCCATAATGGTAAACACTTGCTGCTACTTGCTTTACATCAATTTTAGTAGTTCCTTTTCTAAAACCTTGTGCGTCTTTGTATGCAGTAATTTCTTTTTTATTTCTAATCACACGTACTTCTTTGTTGTACCATTTTCTACTATCACCTACATAATCGTACGTGCCGTAAAAATGAACATAATTAAAAAGTAGCCCTTCCACCTGCATGTCATTTTCATACGCATGACATGCTTCTTTAATGGCAGCGTGGTATTTTTCATGTACCACTTCATCACCCTGAATATAAAAAGCCCAGGTGCTACTTGGATCAATCAGTGCAAACGCTTTATTGGTTTCTATAGCTAACACTGCACCGCCTTTTCGCAAATTTGGATCCCAAACCGATTCATGAATTTTTATTTTTGGATCGCCAATAGCACGTATTAAACCTAGGGTGTCATCATCAGATTTTCCCACCAGCACAATCATCTCGTCTACCACGGGTAAAATGGAAGTGATGGCTTCCACAATAGGGTAGTCATTGATCACTGCATTTTTAATAATGGTAAAGCCACTAATTTTCATGACTACAAAGTAACCGTGAAATTGAAGGCTATCCAAGTAATTAGTAGCGTAAGCTGCACAAAAGCATTATTTTTGGACCCTGTATCCACAGATACTTGATTTATGGAAAGAACCCTCTGCTTTGATTTTGGTAACAGCCGGCTTAAATGTGCCGTTTTTGAAGGTCGAGACCTGCAGCAAACCATTCATTTGGAAAACGATTCGGAGGCTCAGATTGCCGAATTGCTCCAAAACCACCACCCTACAAAAATTATTTTATCGTCTGTGATCAAGCACCGTGAGGGACTAGAGGCGCAGTTAGGGGCGGCAGCTAAATTTCATATGCTAGGTCATGCCAGCAAACTACCCATTACCACGCCAGTTGGGAAGCCGGAAACCATTGGAGCAGACAGGCTAGCCATTTGTTCTGCGGCTGTAGACCTCTTTGGAGGCCAACACAACCTAGCTATAGGCCTAGGAACCTGCATTACGTACAATTTTATCAATAAATACCACGAATTTTTAGGGGGAAGCATCTCGCCGGGCATGAACATGCGCTTTAGGGCCATGCACGAGCAAACCGCCCTTTTACCCCTTATTGAGGCCCAAAACCAGTTTCCGATGGTAGGGTACGACACCAAAACCAACCTACTTTCGGGGGTAATACTGGGGATGGCCAAGGAAATTGATGGAATCATTGAGGCTTATGCCGAAAAATACAGCAACTTTAACGTGCTCTTAACCGGGGGGGATATGCCTTTTTTTGTACCACACTTAAAAAACAGGATATTTGCCGACCCTAACTTAATATTTAAAGGCCTTTATGCGATCAGTGAGTTTAATAATGGGTAGGTTTTTCCTACTAGTTTTAGTTACCGGATGTTTCTTTTTGAATGCGAAGGCACAAGAAAATTCTCCATTTACAAGGTATGGCCTTGGTGATGTTTCACCAGGAAGTCATTCTATTAGTAGATCCATGGGGGGCATTACCGCTGCCTATGCAGATGGTCAGGTAAACAATGTTGGACAGGCTATTAATTTTGGTAATCCAGCTACTTACGGAAACTTTTTTATGGTGTCCTATGATTTAGGTTTAACCATAGATTCAAGAACTTTAAGAAGCGCCAATCCGCCTGATAAATTTACTTCTAATAATTTTTATCCAACCTATGTTGCCTTTGGTGCACCCATCAAAAGCAAAAAAAACTTGGGCTTTGCATTTGGATTAAGACCAGCCAGCAAAATCAATTATTCGGTGGTAGAACGTACAAGAATTGCGAACGATAGTTTGGGTACTGTGTACGAAGGAAGCGGCGGACTTAATCAACTTTTTATAGGACTTGGAAAAAGATGGAAAGGATTTAGCGTTGGATTTAACACTGGCTACAATTTTGGCAGAAGAGAAATTTCAACCAAAAAAACATTCTTAAATGATAGTGTTTTCTACTATCAATCTAATTCTGCAACTATCAGTAATTTTGGTGGCGCTTTTTTAAACACGGGTTTTCAATATGATTTTGTAGTTGCCCAATCTGTAAATAGTTTAACTAAAGTAACCAACAAGTATTGGATTCGATTAGGTGCTACTGCTACACTTAGTCAACAATTAAAAGCCACACAAACCACTACCAGAGAGACTTTCACGCAATCTCAAACGGGTGATTTAACCATTGATAGTATTTATAAAGTTGTTGACTTGCCAGGCACAATTGAAATTCCTGCTACTTACACAGCTGGTATTACATTTCACAAAACAGCAAGTAACAACAGGGGTTTATTTGAACTTTGGTCACTTGGTGCAGAATACACGAGCACACAGTGGACTAAATATAGATACTACAATCAACCAGATAGACTCTCAGATAGTTGGCAGTTTAGAGTAGGTGCACAGTTTTGTCCAGACCCGGTTGCTGGTAGAAATTATTGGAGCAATGTTAATTACCGAGCTGGATTTTTTGTGGGTGAAGATTATGTAAATCCAGATGGCAATGGTTTAAAGCAATTTGGATTTTCGATGGGTATGGGTCTTCCCATAAAAAAATGGAACGCCTACGACAGACAATTTACCGTAATAAACGCTACTGTTCAAATTGGCAAAAGAGGATCGAACGTAAATAACTTTACAGAAAGCTATGCACAATTTACCATGGGCTTTAGTTTAAGTGATCTTTGGTTCCAGAAACGTAAATATGATTAATCGTAACACACATAAAATTATTCATCTAGCAGCCATATTTATTGGCTGCTTTTTTATGCATGCATGTGAAAATGATGTGAACGTTGTAAAAGAATTAGGCGCCAGAACAACGAGCATCGAAGAAGGCATTCAAATAGAAAGCTATTTAAGCAACGAAGGAAAAATTAGTGCCAAATTAACGGCGCCACTTTTGCTGCGTTACCAAGGCGACAGCGCCAGAAAAGCCGAATTCCCAAAATCACTACACGTAGATTTTTATGACGATAGCCTCAAACTAGAGAGTAAATTAGACGCCAAATACGGCAGATACCTCGAAAATGACCGAAAAGTCTTTCTCAGAGATAGTGTTGTCGTATTTAATTTGAAAGGAGATACCCTTTTTTGCAAAGAGCTTTATTGGGACCAGGGTACCGAGCAGTTTTTTACTGATAAAGAAGTGACCCTGATACAAACCTATCCTTACAAGCAAAAAGGCAAGTATGCCAATGGGTTTACTTCTAACCAAAATCTTACTAATATTGTTTTCTTTAAAGTGCTGCCTGGCAGCTACGCGGTTTTGCCAGATAGCGTACTCTCTAATTAAACGAGATAAAATAATTATATGGAATACAGAAGAATGGGCCGTACTGGCTTACAATTAAGCGCCTTGAGTTTAGGAAGTTGGGTTACGTTTCACAAACAAATTGAAGACAATACTGCTGATACATTAATGGGTATCGCATACGATGCAGGTATCAATTTTTTTGATAATGCAGAAGGTTATGCTTTTGGTGAAAGTGAAAAAATGATGGGTCGTGTATTACAACAAAAAAAGTGGGACCGTACGTCGTACACCCTGTCTTCTAAAGTATTTTTTGGATGGAGAACCAACAATAAACCCAATCAAACTGGACTTAGTCGCAAACACATCATAGAAGCCTGCCACGAGGCTTTGGGGCGTTTACAAACAGATTATTTAGACCTTTATTTTTGTCATAGACCCGATCAAAACGTGCCCATCGAAGAAGTAGTTTGGACGATGCACAATTTAATTACGCAGGGTAAAATTTTATATTGGGGAACTTCGCAGTGGAGTGCCGCAGAAATCATGGAAGCACACCGTGTTGCAGATCAACATCATTTAATTGGACCTACGGTAGAACAGCCGCAATACAATATGTTTGAACGTTTTAAAATGGAACAGGATTATTTACCCGTGTTTAAAAACAAAGGTTTAGGCACTACCATTTGGAGTCCACTGGGAGCTGGTTTTTTAACCGGTAAATACAATGATGGTGTTCCTGCTGATAGTAGATTATCACTCGAAGGTTTTGATTGGCTCAAAGAGCGCTGGGTGCAAGAGACTAAAATTGAAAAGGTAAAAAGTTTGTCCGCGCTCGCTTCTGAACTAGGCATGAGTATGGCAGCACTAGCGATTGCATGGACCCTCAAAAACCCTCATGTGACCACCACCATTTTAGGGGCAACAAAAGAAACGCAACTTCTTGAAAATTTAAAGGCGCTGGATGCTCAAAAACTACTCACAACTGAGGTGATGGACCGAATTGACGCTATTTTAAGCAATAAGCCATTTATGGATTTAGCATAATATTCTGTGTATCTTTACGTTTGTTTATAACACTATGGCAGAGCACCTTTATACCATTATCTGGATTGTAGTTTCCCTTATTTTGATTGGCTTTTTTGCTGGTTACGAAATCGCTTTCATTAGCGCCAATAGACTAAGTATTGAACTCAAAAAAAAGCAAGGACTCAGAAGTGGTATCATACTCTCTAATTTTATGGAGAGTCCAGCTAAATTTATAGGCACTTGTTTAATTGGACTCAACATGGTGCTGGTTGTTTATGGACTTTTATTTACGTCTTTTTTAAAAGGCATTGCATGGAACCCTTTACACGTAGAAAACGAATACCTTAAACTTGTAATTGATACCATCATTTCTACTTTTGTGGTACTGGTTTTTGGAGAATTTATTCCGAAAGCAATTTTTAAAGCGCGCAACGATAAATTAATTGCATTTTTTGCGCCCGTTGCACAGTTTTTTCATTCTTTGTTACAACCCATTGCTAGCGTTTTTGTTTCCATCGCACAGTGGATATTAACGTACATATTTAATGTTCGTGTGAACAATAAAAATGAAGCCTTTAGCAAAGTAGACCTAGAACATTTTTTTCAGCAAACAAAAGATCAGGACGAAGAAAATCAAGAATTAAATACCGAACTTTTTGAAAACGCATTAAGCCTTCCACTCGTGAAAATCAGGCAGTGCCTGGTTCCTAGAACAGAAATAGAAGGCGCAGACATACACACCAGTATTGAAGATTTAAAACAACAATTTATAAAAACACAGCTCAGTAAGTTGGTGATTTATGATGATAGTGTAGATTCTATTTTGGGCTATGTGCATCAAATTGATTTATTTAAAAGGCCTGCAACCATACAAGAAATTTTACATCCCATCATTGCAGTACCAGAAAGTATGTCTGCAACAGATCTTATCAATAAATTTACCAAAGAGCGAAAAAGTATTGCATGGGTGGTTGATGAGTTTGGTGGAACGGCAGGTATTGTTACCATGGAAGATGTACTAGAAGAAATTTTTGGAGAAATTAGAGACGAGTACGACGTTGAAGAATTTGTAGAAAAGCAGCTTGCCGCCGACGAATTTATTTTTAGTGGTCGACTAGAATTAGACTACCTCAAAGAAAAATATGAATTGGATTTCCCAGAAAATGAATCTGAAACCTTAAGTGGCTATATCATCAATAAACACGAAGCCATTCCCAAGCAAAAAGAAACCATTATTGTGGACCACTATCAAATTGATGTTTTGACGGTAAGTGACACAAGAATTGAGATGGTAAAACTTAAAATCTTGCGCTAGAAACCCTAACTTTAGCCTCCCAAAAGGTCCCACAAATGGCATTATTTAACAGAAATAGAGGCGAAGAGAAGGCTGAAATGACTTTTATAGACCACCTAGAAGAACTGCGTCAGCATATTATTAGGTCGGTAATTGCTATTTTGGTGATGGCGGCCATCATATTCATTTACAGAGACTGGGTTTTTGATAATGTTATTACCGGGCCCATCAACCCAGATTTTATCAGTTACCGTTTACTTTGCGACTTTAGCCATTGGGCGCATATGGGTGATGCACTTTGTATGCCACCGGTAAAAATCAACATGCAAACAACCACTTTTGGTGGTCAATTTTTAAGCAGCATTTCGCTTGCCCTTATTGGCGGTATACTTATTTCTTTCCCGTATATATTTTGGGAATTTTGGCGCTTTATAAAGCCTGCATTAAAAGACAAAGAATTATCCAATACCCGTTTCATTATTTTTTGGGTTTCGTTTTTCTTTTTTACAGGTGCGGCGTTTGGTTATTTTTTACTGGGGCCATTTACCTTTAATTTTTTAGGAAGCTTTACACTGGGTACCAAGGGCGTGCTTGAAACAAGACCCACGCTCACCGATTATTTAGACAATTTAACCAATTTGATACTTGGTTGTGGTATTGCATTTGAACTTCCTGTACTCGCTTATATACTCACAAAAATTGGCTTAATCACCCCCGTTTATTTAAGAAAAATAAGAAAATATGCTGTTGTGGTTATCTTGCTAGCCGCTGCTATCATTACACCTAGCCCCGATTGGATGAGCCAGCTTATTGTTTTCATTCCCTTGTTTACCCTTTACGAACTAAGTATTTTAGTGTCTGCTAAAGTAAGCAAGCAAAGAATTAAAGAAGAGGAAGAAGAGTGGAGTTAATGGACTATCTTTCATGCTAGTTAAATATCTTACATTATGAGTTTTGTTTTCGACGCATCTAAACCTATTGCCATTGGATCAGACCATGCTGGTTTCGAATACAAAGAAGCCATTAAAAAATGGTTGACGCACAAAGGTTATCAGGTTCAAGATTTTGGTACCCCATCTTTAGATTCTGTAGACTATCCCGACTATGCGCATCCAACGGCAGCGAGCGTAGCGAGCGGTGAAAGTACTTTTGGGATCTTAATTTGTGGTAGTGCTAACGGTGTTGCCATGACTGCTAATAAGCACCAATCTATTAGAGCTGCTTTATGCTGGCAAACAGATGTAGCAGCGCTTACAAGACAACACAATGACGCTAATGTTATTTGTATCCCTGCAAGATTTGTTGCACTAGCACTTGCCGAACAAATGATTGAAGTATTTATGGAAACTGCTTTTGAAGGCGGTAGACATGCGGGTCGTGTTGGAAAAATTTCATGTTCTTAATTCAATAAATAAAATCCTCTTATGAAAAAATTGATCTGGATCTTTTTTCCTTTGATGAGTACGCTTGCGATTGCGCAAAAAGCGGATGATCTCACAAAATTTGGAAAAGTAATTACAGTTAATGGTCTAAAAGACAAACTTACTATTTTGGCGGGTGCCGAAATGGAAGGTCGTGAAACAGCAACGCCAGGACAAAAGCGTGCAGCTGCTTATATCGAAAGTGAATTTAAAAGAATGGGCTTACAGCCAGGTAATGGCGATAGCTACCAACAACTATATCCAGTATACCAAGACGCACTGACTGACAAAAAATTAGTAGTGAATGGTAAGAACATGGACTGGGATAAAGATTTTAATTTTTCTATGCAAACCATTACTAGCGGTAATTTTAATTTTAGCAGCATTGTATTTGCAGGATATGGTATTGTAGATTCTGCTAAAGGCATTAATGACTACGCAAACCTTGATGTAAAAGGAAAAGTGGTGGTAGTTGTAGAAGGTTCAAGTGCAGGTATGCCTACCATGGGTGTTGGCGGAAGCCGCGCATTTAACGCAAACCCTGCATCGCCTGCAGCTAAAATGCGTGCAGCAACTTCTAAAGGTGCAATTGGACTTCTTTTTGTATCTGCCGATTTTCCTAAAAAAATGGCTACGCAAGTTAAAGGTGGTATGTACCTGAAAAAAAATAATGCACCTGGATTTTTGATGGTGAATATTTCTGCAGCTGTTGCCAGTTCATTACTAGGTAACACGGCAACTTTAAGTTTAAATGATATTGCAGCGGCTACCAAAGGTGGTTACAATGCAGGGTTACAAATTGTTGCCACTAAAACAACTGAAAACTTAGAAAGCAGTAACGTGATTGGTGTCATTCCAGGTACCGATAAAAAAGACGAGTACTTGTTTTTAACAGGCCACTACGATCACCTAGGTAAAAGAGGTGATGTAATATACTATGGTGCCGATGATGATGGCTCTGGTACTGTTGGTGTCATGCAAATGGCAGAAGCTTTTGCAGCTGCAGCTAAAAAAGGAAAGTATCCACGCAGAACGGTTGTATTTATGGCTGTAAGTGGAGAAGAAAAAGGCCTGTGGGGTTCTGAATATTATTCCGATCATCCTATTTATCCTATGGATAAAACAACTGCCGATTTAAATACTGATATGATTGGTCGTGTAGACACAGAGCGTATGACTGCTGATACCTTAAATTATATTTATGTAATTGGTCATGATAAATTAAGTTCTGAATTACAAACCATCAATGAGGCTGCGAATAAAAAATCGGCTAATCTAGTACTTGATTATAAGTTTGATGATCCTAACGATAAGAATAGAATTTACTACCGTAGCGATCATTATAATTTTGCTAAAGTGGGTGTACCTATTTTATTCTTCTATGATGGTATGCTTCAAGCTGATTACCACAAACCTACAGATACCGTAGATAAAATCAATTTCGAATTGATGCAAAAAAGAACCTTAATGGTATACTACACTGCTTGCGAAATCGCAAACAGAGATGAGATGTTAAAAAGAGATATTCCTCTAACAATGCCTGCGCGTTAATACGCAGTTCTAATAACGCATAAAAAAAGCCCTCTGAAATATCGGAGGGCTTTTTTTATATATAATTTTTTGCAGCAACTACTGCCCTAAAATGTAAGCGAAAATAAGTGGCGCTACAATGGTGGCATCACTTTCTACAATAAATTTAGGCGTATGAATATCTAATTTACCCCAGGTAATTTTTTCGTTAGGAACTGCGCCAGAGTATGATCCGTAAGAGGTTGTAGAGTCACTAATTTGACAGAAATAACTCCAAAACGGAACGTCATGCCATTCTAAATCTTGGTACATCATTGGGACAACGCAAATTGGAAAATCCCCTGCAATACCACCACCAATTTGGAAAAATCCTACACCCTTTCCACCGCTATTAGCGCGGTACCACTCGGTAAGCATGATCATATATTCGATACCATTTTTTACCGTGCTTGCTTTTAATTCATTTTTAATTACATAAGAAGCAAAAATGTTTCCGGTAGTACTGTCTTCCCATCCTGGAACAACAATTGGAATATTTTTTTGAGCAGCAGCTACCATCCAACTATTTTTTGGATCAATTTCGTAGTACTGCTCTAACTCTCCACTCAGGATTACTTGGTATAAAAATTCATGTGGAAAATAACGCTCACCTTTTGCTTCAGCATCTTTCCAAAACTTTACAATGTGTTTTTGCAAACGTCTAAATGCTTCCTCTTCAGGAATACAAGTATCGGTTACACGGTTGTAATGGTTTTCCAATAAATCCCATTCGTCTTGTGGTGTTAAATCTCTATAATTAGGCACACGCTTGTAGTGGCTATGCGCAACTAAGTTCATCACGTCTTCTTCAAGGTTGGCACCCGTACAGCTAATGATAGCAATTTTATCTTGACGAATCATTTCGGCAAGGCTAATACCTAATTCGGCAGTACTCATGGCACCCGCTAAACTCACGAGCATTTTTCCACCTTCTAATAAATGGGTTTCGTAACCTTTTGCAGCATCCACTAATGCAGCCGCATTGAAATGGCGGTAATGGTGCTCAATAAACTGGGAAACAGGGCCTTTTGTCATGGTATTTAATTTGTGAGGGCAAAAGTAATTTTTTTAACCGGTTTTCTTTGTTGAAATTTGAACCATGAGACCTCTTTTTTTAGCCCTTGCACTTGTGGCGAGCATTTTGGTGAGCGCCCAACAAAAACCCTCCGATTTAGACAAGTCCCCCATGGACATGAGTTATTGGCCAACCAACTTTCCCATGCTAAAGCTTAGTGGAAAAGCCAGTGGCGAGCCTTTTGCTAGGGTCATTTATGGAAGGCCGCAAAAAAATGGTCGCCCTTTATTTGGAGACATTGTACAGTACAATACCATTTGGCGATTAGGTGCGAATGAAGCTACTGAAATTGAATTTTTTGTGCCCGTAAAAATTGCCGGAAAATTAGTACCCAAAGGACGCTATACACTTTATGGTATTCCAAACGAACACAATTGGACACTCATTTTAAATACCGATAATTTTAGTTGGGGTAATTTTAGTTACAACGCTAAAAAAGATTTGTTACGCACCGAAGTTCCTGTAATAAAAACACTGGATAGTACCGATGCGTTTACACTTTATTTTGAAGAAACAAATTTAGGGGCAGGCCTTATTATTATGTGGGACCAAGTAAAAGTAATGTTACCCATTTCATTCGCTAAAGAAACCGTTACCAATAAAAAGAAATAAAATTATTTAATAGATTACTTATGAAACTAGCTACTAAATATATACACGCAGGTACAGAGCCAGATCCATCTACGGGTGCTATCATGACACCTATTTATCAAACCTCTACCTATGTACAAGAGGCCCCAGGCGTAAACAAAGGATATGAGTATGCAAGAAGCCAAAACCCAACCAGGGCGGCCCTTGAGAGCGCTTTTGCAGAAATAGAAAATGGAAAATTTGGACTTGCTTTTAGCAGTGGTGTTGCTGCAACAGACGCCGTTATTACACTACTTGAACCAGGCGACGAAGTGATTGCAGCAAATGATATGTATGGTGGCACCTATAGGCTTTTCACTAAAATATTTGCTAAGTATAATATTGTATTTACGTATGTAGACACCACAGATATTTCACAAATAGAAAAAGCGGTTTCTAGTAAAACTAAATTATTGTGGATTGAAACACCAACCAATCCACTCATGAACATTACGGATATTGCAGCCGTATCTGCAATTGCAAAAAAGAACAATATCTTACTTTGTGTAGATAATACTTTTGCGTCACCATATTTACAAAATCCATTAGACCTAGGCGCCGATATTGTGATGCACTCTGCTACCAAATATTTAGGATGACATAGTGATGTGATACAAGGATGTCTTGTTATGAATAACGCAGCACTTCGCGATCAATTATATTTTATTCAAAAAAGTAGAGGCGCTGTGCCTGGCCCGATGGACTGCTTTTTAGTATTAAGGGGCATTAAAACATTACACCTACGTATGCAACGCCACTGCGAAAATGGCGCAGCTATGGCAGCCTTTTTAAAGCAGCATCCTAAAGTGGAACGCGTTTACTGGTGTGGTTTTGAAGACCATCCGGGTTATAGCGTTGCCAAAAAGCAAATGCGCGGTTTTGGTGGCATGATGAGCTTTACTTTAAAAGATGACAGTGTAGAAAATGCGGTAAGGGTTTTATCTAGTACCAAGGTTTTTGCACTCGCCGAAAGTTTAGGTGGCGTAGAATCACTGATTAACCATCCG
>JBEITL010000201.1:0-3140 GCA_040374915.1 Sediminibacterium sp.
ACCATTGCGCACGAATTGTTTCATCAGTGGTTTGGCGATTATGTAACAGCAGAGAGCTGGAGTAATTTAACCGTTAACGAAAGCTTTGCTAACTATAGCCAACTATTATGGTGGGAGCACAAACTAGGTAAAGATGAAGCTTTGTTTGAACACTACAATGAAATGCAGGGTTACTTATTTAGTGGGTCTCAAAATAAAGACTTGGTTCGTTTTAATTACAACGACAAAGAAGACATGTTTGACGCCGTAAGCTATAATAAAGGCGGTCGCATCTTACATATGCTGCGTAATTATATTTGTGACGATGCTTTTTTTACAGCACTCAACAAATATTTAACTGCCAATAAATTTGGTACGGGTAGTGCACATAAATTAAGAATGGCTTTTGAAGAAGTAACGGGTAAAGACCTTAACTGGTATTTTAACCAGTGGTATTTTGGTAGCGGACATCCTAAATTAGAAATTAGTTACGACTACAACAATGCTACACGCACTGCCTCTGTAATTGTTGCACAAACACAAAAAGGCGATAAAGTATTTAAGCTTCCTATCAACATTGACGCATGGAATGGCGATGCAAAAACACGCCATATGGTTTGGGCCGAAAATAAAGTAGACACTTTTAATTTTACCGTACCAAGTAAGCCAGATAATATTAATGTAGACGCCGATAAAATTTTATTAGCAGAAAAAAAGGATACCAAAACGCTTGAAGCCTATGCGCACCAGTACTTTCACGCGGGCAACTTTTTAGACAGAAGAGAAGCAGTTGCTTTTATGTATGATATTGACAATGCAAAAAGTGAATTAGGCAGAAAGGTTTTATTGGCTGCTTTATCAGATACTTCTTTTAGAATTAGATCTTTTGCAATCAATGCATTTACAAGATTGGCTTCTGATGCTGTCGCAATTAATAAAGCGGTGGAAATAGCTAAAAAAGATCCTTCACGCATAGCGAGAGCTGCTGCCATTGATTATTTAGGCATGCAGCGTAGCGAATTATTAACCGATTTGTTTACAAATGCTTGTTATGATTCTAGCTATACTGTTTCAGGGGCTGCCTTAAGAGCCCTTACAGATATTGATAGTGCTGCTGGTAAAAAAATGACCATTGAACTTAATAAGCAGCCGTCTAAAGGAAGATTGAACGCTACACTGATAGAAAATAGTATCCGTTTTGGTGACGCGAGTTCTTATGATTTTATCATGAGCAGCTTTAACAAAATGGGCTTAACCATGGAAAAAATTCAGATGACAAATCAAATTGCTTTTTTCTTAGGCAAAACAAATGATGTAGCAAAAATTAAAGAAGGTGTTGATGCGATTGTAGACTTTAGAGAATCTATTCCAGAAGCTTATAAGCCGCAGATCTCTCCAATGATTAATAAAGGACTTACTGGGCTTGTAACGAGTTTAGAAAAGGCCGGAAACAAAGAAGCGGCTAATTTTGTATCAACAAAACTACCCGCTCCTAAAAAATAAAATATAGTGTCAAGTGTGGTACCTTATTACATAGGTACTACACTTGATTTTGTTGTTACTTTTAAATCGATAGGTGCATCCTGCCCCATCACATTCATGGTTCCTTTTAGGCCACCAGTGCCAGTTTCGGATTTTAACATCCCTGTTTTAGCATCGTAAATACGCTTTAATTTAATAGTTCCTTGCGTATTTTGCTTGATTTCCATGCCATTTTGATTCATGGTGCTTGTAATTTTTGCATTGGTTAAAACATTTACGCTAATATCTGTAGCGGTAACCTCTGCAATTACAAATAAAGACTCAGTAGAAGCATCTGGCTTATTATCAACCACACTCCACTGATGCGCCGGCTTAATAGAAGCAGCAGGAAGGGTTAAAAAATATTTTGCTTGATCGGAAGTGCCATTGCTTTGCGTTAGCAACGTATTTAAAAGATCGGAGCCAGTTGCACTTGCTGTATTTACTACTTTGTTATTTTCGATGGTGTAGTCTATTTGCTTGTTGAGCACTTTTAACTGCTCGGCTACCATTGGATTAGATTTTAAACTTGCATCGTCTGAATCAAAACTTTGCTCATTACCCATGGCACTTACAGAACTCGCAATTCTAGTGATTGAAGTAGACAATAGATAACTATTGCCAGACACCGATTTAAGCTCAAAATTTTGGTATAATTTATTGCCGTTTGAAAGTTCAATATCTTGACCCATCATAGACATGCTGGTGATATTGTTTGATTCTGTTACTACTTTAAATTTTGTTCCTGCAGGCAGTTTTGGTGCTTGCGCATTTGATGTAAACGCTGCAGCAATGATTGCGGCAACTAAGATTGTTTTTTTCATGTGATTATTTTTAACTGAGTTTACTTGAATGAGTTGTTGACGGCATTTGATTACCAATCGCCGCCTGCGCCACCGCCGCCACTACTTCCGCCGCCAAATCCACCAAAGCCGCCACCTCCACTATCACCAAATCCACCACCATGGCTTCTTCCGCCACCAAGTAGAGACCCGAGTAACATACCGGTAGCAATATCTGAATATCCGCCACGCGACATAGAACCTCCGCCACCTCTACCGCCGCCTTTTACAACGAAAATTAAAATAAAGAGTAGCATGCCTAAAAAAGTAACGAGTGGTTTGCCTTTTGATTTTGCTTTCTTCTCTTTTTTAACTTTGTATTCGCCAACGGCTGCTTTGCTGAGTGCATTAATTGCATCGTCTAAGCCTCTATAATAATTTTGCTCTTTAAAAGCAGGTACAATTTCGTTGTTGTAGATAGAGGATGCGGTTATGTCAGGTATGGCGCCTTCTAGACCATAGCCAACCTCAATACGTACTTTGCGGTCGTTAATAGCAGCAATAATTAGAACGCCATTATTAGTGCCTTTATGCCCAATACCCCACTCTCTAAATAATTTATTAGCGTACTCCTCAATGGGGTAACCATCCAGTGTTGGAATTAATACAACGGCAATTTGATTGGAACTGCTATCGTCGAGCGCCACTAATTTTTGCTCCAGTATTTCGCGCTGCTCTGGCGATAAAACACCCGCCACATCATTGACTAATTTTGGCGGATTAGGACGCGGCAAAATATTTTGTGCAAAAACGATTTGCGCAAAACAAGCGAACAATAAAAGCGTGATTAATTTTTTC
>JBEITL010000188.1:0-3373 GCA_040374915.1 Sediminibacterium sp.
TTACCTAACTGTGATTGTTACAGCGTTCCAAGCTGGTGCTTACGTTGCTTATTTAAACAGCCCAGGTTATGCGCCAGCAATCATTGCAGCGTATGCGCCTTATTTCTGGTTCTCTACCGTTATCACATTAACAGCAGGTACTTTGTTTGTAATGTGGTTAGGTGAAAAAATCCAGGACAAAGGTTTAGGTAATGGTACTTCTATCATTATCATGGTGGGTATCTTAGCTCGTTTACCACAATCTATTATTCAGGAGTTTAGCGCAAAGGGCCAAAAAGGCGGCGGTGGACTTTTAATATTTTTAATTGAAGTTGCTATTTTAGTAACCATTATTATGGGTCTTATTGTACTTGTACAAGGGGTTCGTAAAATTGCTGTAAACTATGCAAAGCAAATTGTTGGCAGCCGTCAATTTGGTGGTGCACGCCAATTCTTACCTGTTAAAGTAAACAGTGCTGGTGTAATGCCAATCATTTTTGCACAAGCAATTATGTTCTTACCTACACTTGTTTCTTTTACCAATTTAGATTCGGCACAAGGGATTGTAAAAGTATTCAACGACCATAGTAGCTGGCCTTATATGGCAATCTACTCTATCATGGTAATTGGATTTACTTTCCTTTACACTGCACTTATCTTTAATCCAAAACAAATCTCTGAAGATTTAAAACGCAATAATGGATTTGTACCAGGTGTTAAGCCAGGACAACCCACTGCTGATTATATTGGAGCGATCATGGACAAAATTACTTTACCAGGTGCGATCTTTTTAGCCCTAGTAGGTATAATGCCAGGCTTTGCACAACGCTTAGGTGTTACACAAGGTTTTAGCTCTTTCTTTGGAGGTACTTCATTATTAATTATGGTAGGCGTTGTGCTTGATACACTTCAACAAATTGAAACCTATTTATTAATGCGTCAGTACGATGGATTAATGGAAGGTGGACGTGTACAGGGCAGACAAGTTGATACTGCAAGTGGCATGTAATATTATTTGACAAAACGATAATAAAACCTGTCAGTGCTTGTGGCCTGACAGGTTTTCTTTTTTAACAATGACCCGACGAAATATTGGTATGATCTATAAAACAGAAGCAGAAGTAGCCCTCATGAAAGAGGCCGCTTTGCTAGTGAGTAAAGCACTTGCAACAGTGGCTGGTTTTATAAAACCGGGTGTTACTACTTTGCAAATTGACAAGTTGTGCGAGACAGTGGTAAAAGACCATGGAGCCGTTCCTTCTTTTTTTAATTATAGAGGGTATCCCTTTAATATTTGTGCTTCTGTTAACGATGTAGTGGTGCACGGGTTTCCAAACGAAACACCCATTAAAAATGGAGACATTGTTTCTATTGACTTAGGGGTTATTTTAAATGGCTGGCACGGAGATCATGCGTATAGTTTTATTGTAGGTGAAGTAGCACCAGAAATTTTAAACCTTGTAAAAGTTACCAAAGAATCTTTGTACAAAGGCATCGAAAAAGCAACCGTTAACAACCGTATCGGTGATATTTCATATGCGATTCAAGAGCATACCGAATTTAAAAATGGATACGGTGTTGTGCGCGAATTAGTAGGGCATGGGCTTGGTAGAAATTTGCATGAAGATCCGCAAGTACCTAACTATGGCAAGCGCGGTAATGGACCAAAAATGAAAGAAAATCTAGTGCTCGCTATCGAGCCTATGATTAATTTGGGCACGCATAAAGTGTACACCGATGATGATGGTTGGACTGTAAAAACGCAGGATGGAAAAGTATCTGTGCATTTTGAACATGATATTTGCGTGAAAAGAAATGAAGCATTGATACTTTCTGATTTCAGTATCATTGAAGCCGCAGAAAAAGCAAACACAAATTTAAATAGTAGCTACTATTAATATTTTATTCAACTGCCATGCATGAAAAATTAGTCGTAATAGGTGGTGGTGCAGCAGGTTTTTTTTGTGCCGTAAATGCAGCTCGTTTGCATCCGGGTTTGCAAGTAGTACTTCTAGAAAAATCCAATAAGTTACTCGCTAAGGTAAAGATAAGTGGTGGCGGCAGGTGCAATACAACGCATGCCTGTTTTGAACTTCCAGAGCTTGTGCAAAAATATCCGCGTGGTCAAAATTTTTTAAAAAAAACATTTCATTGGTTTAATACACAAAACACCATCGAGTGGTTTGCGGAGCGCGGCGTTAATTTACACACGGAAGCGGATGGGCGCATGTTTCCAACAACCAATGATGCGCAAACAATCATTGATTGTTTATTAAAAGAAGCAGACAAATATAAAGTTCAAGTAGAAACACAAACTTCAGTAGAAAAAATTACCGTAAATGATGCGGGTGTTTTTTTATTGCAAACAGCTAGTAAAATAATCGAAGCCAATTTTGTATGTGTAGCAGCGGGCGGATTTCCAAAAGCACATCAGTTTGATTTTATTACAAGCCTTGGACATACCATCGAATCGCCCGTTCCATCTTTATTTACTTTTAACATGCCTGGTAATCCCATTAAGGAACTCATGGGTGTGAGTGTGCCAGAAGCGCAAGTAAAAATTGCAGGAACAAAAATTATGGCAACCGGCCCACTACTCATAACCCACTGGGGCATGAGTGGACCTGCTATTTTAAAATGCTCGGCATGGGGTGCAAGAGAACTTGCTAATTTGGGTTATGCGTTTACCATTCGTGTGAATTGGATACCAACCTACGCAGAGCAGGACCTACGCCCTGCTTGGCCCCTTATTAGGTCAGAGCAGGGCAATTCCAAATTAGGTGGGCGTAATCCTTTTGAATTACCGGGTAGATTGTGGCTGCACCTACTGGGTGTATGTGGCATTGATGCGGGGATCACCTGGGCAACCCTTACCGCTGCGGCCCAAAACAAGCTCATCACTGCCTTAACGGCGTTTGAGTGCAAAGTCAGTGGCAAAACCACGTTTAAAGACGAATTTGTTACCTGTGGGGGCATAAAATTATCAGAAATTGATGCCAATACGATGCAAAGTAAGCTGCATAAAGGGCTTTATTTTGCGGGTGAAATCATGGATATTGATGGTATTACGGGTGGCTTTAATTTTCAAAATGCTTGGACTTCTGGATGGATCGCCGCTAAGTCTATTGCCGATGCAGCAAAAATTGTCTAAAACCTATTATTTATTGGGTATTTGATGGTTTTTTTACTCATTTTTTCATACTTTTGCACCCCCGAATTCATTAAACCATCGGGGTTATTTTATGCAAATTTTCCGTAAACAATTAAACGCAGATGCTCAGGACAGCACTGGTGCCGAGGCAACAGCTGTAACTGCGACAACAAATGCCCCTGCAGCAGCGCCAGTTGTAGAAACTGCGCACGATGATTTTGACTGGAGCATTGACAAACGTAA
>JBEITL010000238.1:0-1949 GCA_040374915.1 Sediminibacterium sp.
TATCAGTATTTCTTTGGATCAGTGGGATTTAAGCTAATAAGTAGCACCGTAGGCGGAATGAAAGAGGTGATGAAGGATGCAGCCACTCGTTTTTGGGCGATAGAACATATTAGTTCCATGATTTTAGCCATTGTCTTAATCACTATTGGTCATATTCGCTTGAAAAAGGGGGCAAAGGCAAGCACAACGGCTACTTTCTACCTCATTGCCCTGCTCTTAATTCTGTCAGCTATGCCTTGGCCTTTTAGGGCTGGTATTGGTAGACCATGGTTGCCAGGTCTATAATTATCTAACTACTTGATTATCAACATATTTTTAAGGAGAACCTGGGGTTCTCCTTTTATTTTGCACATTTCGCAATATTTCGGGGTGAATTTTTCATAATTCCATTCATTTCCATATCTTTGCAACCCCAAAATAAGTATGTCAAAACAACCGCTGATTAAACAAGATGGAGTAATTATTGAAGCTATGAGCAACGCCATGTTCAGAGTGAAATTAGAAAACGGACATGAAATTTTGGCAACTATCTCTGGTAAAATGCGCATGCACTATATCAGAATTTTGCCTGGGGATAAAGTGGGTTTGGAAATGAGTCCTTACGATTTAACAAGAGGAAGAATCAATTTCAGACACAAATAAAAAGTAGAAAATAACTAGGAAATAAATATTTAAAAATAAAAAGATGAAAGTTAGAGCATCCATTAAAAAGCGTAGTGCCGATTGCAAGATCGTGAAGCGTAAAGGTAAATTATACGTTATCAACAAAAAGAATCCTCGCTTTAAGCAAAGACAAGGATAATCCAACAACCACAACAATAACAAAAAACCAGTTTTAAAATATGGCTCGTATTGCCGGTATAGACTTACCAAAAAACAAAAGAGGAGAGATAGGACTACAGTACATCTTCGGTATTGGACATTCTACAGCTCAGTACATCTTAAACAAAGCAAACATCAGTTACGATAAAAAAGTAAATGAGTGGAATGACGATGAGCAAACTGCTATTCGTAATATCATCAATGCTGAATTTAAAGTAGAAGGTGCTTTACGTAGTGAAGTATCTATGAGTATTAAGCGTTTATTAGATATCGCTTGTTACCGTGGTTTACGTCACAGAAAAGGTTTACCTGTTCGTGGTCAACGTACTAAGACTAACTCACGTACTCGTAAGGGTAAGCGTAAGACAGTTGCTGGTAAGAAGAAAGTAGCTAAGAAATAATATTAATTGATAGGTCGTCACATCCGTGTCGACCTATTGTTATAAAAAATCCGACTAAAATTAGATCCTGACACCAAAATTTCAGGGGAGATTTATTCGGTTTCCGCTTCGGCGGAATTTCAATTTAAATAACCCGCTCTTTTGACCTGTATTTTTACAAGTTTTCAGGGCACACCTCAAAAAAAATGGCAAAACCAAACAAAGCACAGAACAGTGCAAAAGCCGCTGCAAAGAAGAGAGTCGTTAAAGTAGACGCTTCTGGAGAAGTTCGTATCAGTGCAACATTCAACAATTTAATTATCGCTTTCACAAACAAGGCAGGTCAAGTGATCAGCTGGAGTAGTGCAGGTAAAATGGGCTTCAGAGGTTCTAAAAAGAACACGCCATACGCAGCTCAAATGGCAGCAGCAGACGCAGCGAAAGTAGCGTTAGATGCTGGTGTTAAGAGAGTAGAAGTATTTGTAAAAGGTCCAGGTTCAGGTAGAGAAGGTGCAATCCGTTCTATCTCTCAATCTGGTATTGAAGTGATTTCTATCCGTGACGTAACGCCTATGCCACATAACGGATGTCGTCCTCCTAAACAAAGAAGAGTATAATTATTCCGAGTTTTAATAACTATTTATAAACCAGGATGCATCATTGATTTTAGATTTTTACTGATGATGCGTCGACATTAAAAAATCAAAAAAAAGCAACATTATGGCACGTTACACAGGCCCCAAAACA
>JBEITL010000193.1:0-3317 GCA_040374915.1 Sediminibacterium sp.
CATCATTGGGATAGGCAATGTTTTTGCATTGGTACCGCCAATATATCTGAAGAGTGGAAGCGCTGCTTCTTCTGCAGCCGCTTTTGCAACAGCCATACTTACAGCAAGCATGGCATTAGCACCGAGTTTACTTTTATTAGGCGTGCCATCAAGTGCAATAAGCGCTTCGTCGATGGCTGCTTGTTGCGTAATATCATATCCAACAATGGCGTCAGAAATCAATGTATTTACATTTTTTACTGCTTTTAAAACGCCCTTACCTACATATTTTTTCTTGTCGTTGTCGCGAAGTTCAACGGCTTCGTGAATACCCGTGCTTGCACCACTTGGCACTGCTGCGCGTCCCATAGCGCCATCATCTGTTAATACGTCAACTTCTACGGTAGGATTTCCACGACTATCTAAAATTTGACGTGCGTGTACTTCAATAATGTAACTCATGTTCGATTGCTTATTTTATTACTAATTAGATTGATATTGAGAATGCAATTTAAGCATTTATAGGCGTTTCTGAACCACTTGTTAGGGTCTTAAATACAGATTCTAGGGTCGGGTTCTTGTTACTTAAAAGATTATACAAGTAATCGTTGGCCACAATTTGACCTTTTGATAATATCAGGGCGCTGGCACAAATGGCCTCTACTTCTTGCATAATGTGTGAAGAAAAGAGCACCGTTTTTACCTTTCCCTGATTTCGAATTACGTTTCTGATTTCAATAATTTGGTTGGGGTCAAGACCAGTTGTTGGCTCATCTAATAATAAAACTTGAGGGTCATGAATAAGCGCTGCCGCTAGTCCTACACGCTGCTTATAGCCTTTTGATAGCTGACCTATTTTTTTATGCGACTCGTTGCCTAAGCCGGTAAGTTCAATGCTATTTGACACAGCAGTTGATAAACTTTCAAGGCCATGTACTTTACCAATAAAATTGAGGTATTCTTTAACGTACATGTCATAGTATAGCGGATTGGCCTCTGCCAAATACCCTATTTGTTTTTTTGCTTCAATAGGATCTTTAACCACATCAATGCCGTTAACGATAATTGATCCGGCATCGGGCGTCATATAGCCTGCTATCATTTTTAAAGTAGTGCTTTTGCCAGCACCATTAGGGCCTAAAAATCCAACTACAGACGCAGCAGGCACTGAAAAGCTAATGGACTGAACCGCTTTTTGCGAACCATAGCTTTTACTTACCTCAATTACCTTGATAGACATATTACAAAGATATCAATTCCTTTATGAGCGGGCCACGTCAATTTCATAAACAATCCATAAAATCAGTGATTGTATTCTCCTTTTAGGGCATAGTAGCCAAAAATACTCATGCCAATGGCTATTGGAATAAAGATCACCACAAAAACACCCCATTGTATCACTGAATCGATACCAGGCTTTGACGCAATTTCATGCGCAGCCGCCCGTATAATAAAATAGATACTTGCAGGGCCTAATAGTAACCATATGATGCCAGCTAATTTTTTTATTTGATTCATGACAAGACTTTTAATCGTGTTTGGTGTTAATTTTTGAATCGAGATACAGTGTTCCTATCACCACAGAAACAGCAGCTACAATAATCGGGTATTGTAATCCTGCAAGTGCATCTGCCGTGTACATGGTAGTTAATAATGTTGCAATAAAAGGTGTTAGGCCACCAAACACACCATTACCAATATGATACGGTAATGACATAGATGTATACCTAATTTTTGTAGGGAATAATTCTACTAAAAATGCTGCGATAGGACCGTATACCATGGTCACATACACAATCATAACAAATACAATCAATACCATTTTCCAATACACGCCATTAGCAAGTACCTTAGTTATTTTAACAACCGGTTTTACAGTTGTTTGTGCCGGGTTCGCATATAAAGTATCGGTGGTAATTGTGGTTAGTTCTGTACCATCAGTAAATGATTTTTTTGATGTTACGGCTCTCACAAAATCTTGTGTATTTGGAATCGCTACCGAATCTGTTTTTGTGGTAGCCGCCGCTACCACTTCCGTTTTTGTTGCTGTATCTGAAAGGTCTAAAAGTCCTTTAAACAAAGGATTGTAGGTGACAACAGCAAGAAACATACCGGCTAGCATGATCCATTTTCGGCCTATCTTATCACTCCAAGAACCAAACACCACAAATAGTGGCGTGCCAAATAAAATAGCCCAAATTAAAATGGTTCGTGACTGATCAAAATCTATTTTACAAACATTTTCAATAAATGATTGCGCATAAAATTGACCGGTATACCAAACCACACCTTGTCCCATGGTTGCACCAAAAAGTGCGAGTAGCACCATCTTTAAATTTTCTTTATTTCCAAAACTTTCCTTTAAAGGATTTACAGAAATAGCACCCTCCGATTTTAATTTAGAAAACAGCGGCGACTCCTGCATTTTTAAACGGATATATATAGAAACGCCTACAAGTACAATAGAAAATAAAAATGGAATACGCCAACCCCATGCATTAAATTTTGCAATCGAAACAGCGGGATCAATATCTAAACTATGACGCGTAAATAAAATCACACTCAATGAAACAAATAAACCCAGCGTTGCCGTTGTTTGAATCCATGAAGTATAATAACCCCTTTTACCAACAGGCGCATGCTCTGCCACATAAGTAGCAGCACCACCATATTCGCCACCAAGCGCAAGGCCCTGTAACAAACGAAGCGTTAACACAATAATGGGCGCGGCAAAACCAATAGATTCATAACTGGGCACCAGCCCAATAGCAAAAGTTGAGCCGCCCATTAATACAAGGGTTAATAAAAAAGTATACTTACGGCCCACTAAATCACCAAGTCTTCCAAAAACAAGCGCCCCAAATGGTCTTACAATAAAACCGGCTGCAAATGTGGCAAGGGTAGAAAGTAGTGCCGCAGTAGGATTGGTTTTAGGAAAAAATTGACCGGCAATAACGGTAGCTAAGCTTCCAAAAATGTAAAAGTCGTACCACTCAATTAATGTACCAAGTGAGGAAGCCGTAATAACCTGCCAAATTTTATTTTCTTTTTTCATGGTTGGCGCAAATTGTTGCAACAACTTACGTTATTGAATGGATTTTACCAATTTTTTTGGGCGCATACACAAACAACTGTTCATTAAATCTTTGCCCAATAAATGAAAGATAAAATAGTTAGTAACGTATATTTATGACTTCAAACGACTTGCCATGACCTATCCTTATCAGCTTACCAGCTTTGATGCCTATAAAGAAGCCTACAAAAAAAGTATTGAAGACCCCGCTGCATTTTGGAGTGATGTTGCCAATCATTTTACATGGCGCAAAAAATGGGATACC
>JBEITL010000112.1:0-5162 GCA_040374915.1 Sediminibacterium sp.
AGGTAATGCTGCCACACCAAGGGCAGATCTTGCATGCTTTCCTCTTTCTCCAAAAATTTCTACCATCAAATTTGAAAATCCATTCATCACTTGAGGTTGTTGTGTAAAATTGGGCTCCGAGTTAACAAGCCCTAACACTTTTACAATTCTTTTTACCCTGTTTAAATCGCCAATATGCGCTTTTAAAGTAGAGATCATTGAAATGCCTGTGAGTCTTGCTGCTAGTTGGCCTTCTTCGATGGTTACATCTTTGCCAAGGTGCCCAAACATTTGACCGCCCCCTGGTTTATCTGGTCCATGACCCGATAAGTAAACTAGGTTGCCTACTTGCACTTGTTTTACATAATTGGCAATAGGAGGTACCACAGGAATTAATTGAATGTTTAATTGTTTGATGCGTTCTTCGGGATTAACATCCATAGGGTCGTTACTAAATACCAAACAAACTGGGCCACTTACCGCCATGTCCTGATTGGTGTTGGTTAATTTACCGGTAGCATCATCAAAAGAAAATATTTGCACTTTATCTTCGGTTTGACTCGCTACAAAAACAAAGTTTCCATTCGGTGAAAAACTAAAATTTCGTGGCCTCTGCGCTACTGGCTGATGGTACATTTTGGTAAGCTTGCCATCTGATTCGATTTTAAATACTGTTAACTGCTCGCTCGTAACGCGGTTGGTGGTTATAAGCCATTTACCACTTGGCGAAATATGAATGTCGCCACTACCTTTTGTAGCAGTTGTTTTTGCAGTATCTGCGGTAATGGTTTGTATTTTTTCTAGTGCATTAGCACGAAAAGAAAACACATCAACAGTGCCAGATAATTCATTGATTAAATAACCGTGTGTGCCACTATTATTAAAGGTAAAATGCCTTGGACCATTGCCGGGTGTGATGGATACACTCGTATACTTTTCATCGAGTAAACCATCTGCATAAATTTTATGCATGTAAACTTTATCGGCACCTAAATCTGTTACCAACAACTGGGTATGGTTAGGTGTTAAAACAACATTGTGTGCATGCGAAGCTTCTTGCCTTGCTTTATGAATACTAGATCCACTATAATTTATTTCTTGTGCAATTGGAAGTAATGCACCATTGTCTAACGTTTTAAAAACACTCACACTACCAGAGGTATAATTAGCCGTATACACGGTTTTACTTTCGGGTCTAGATACAATAAAACAAGGAGCTGCACCTTTGATAGGCTCTTGATTGATTTTTTGAAATTGATTGGTTGCATCTAATTGATACGCACTTACAAAAGAAGCGTCTTTGCCACCTTCCGTTACTGCATACATTGATTTTCCATTATTTGCTAATGTCAAATAAGAAGCATTGGCATTTTCTTTTGTATACAACAACTTTGGCTTTCCGGTAACTGCGTTAACGGCATATACTTCAATACCAGGGTTTCCTTTTTTAGTATAGGAACCCACAATGAGCTGGTGCTGGGCAGTATCTGGCGCAAAAAAATGGAGGATATTACTAACAAGTAGTGTAGCAATCATGTTCATGGCAATCGGTTATGATTTGAATGAGAAATTAATCAAATAATGGCAAAAAAGGATTTCTATTCACCTATATTTTATGCACTTTCCTCGTTTTTTTATAAATTACAGACAATCCTCAGTTAAACTTTCAATGTATGAATAAGAACCTACTCATAATTACCTTGTTTGTGGCCCTAACGCTTCAGTTAAAAGCTCAGGCACCTGCTAGTTTTGATGTACTAGTTAAGGGTGGTCATGTAATTGATCCTAAAAACGGCATTGATGCTGTAATGGACATTGCCATTAAGGCGGGTAAAATATTTAAAGTTGGTAAAAACTTGCCTGCTTCAGAAGCCAAGCAAGTCGTGGATGCTACAGGATTAAAAGTAGTGCCAGGTATTATTGATATGCACGCGCACGTTTTTGCAGGTACGCAACCAGATCATTATTTAAGTGATGGATTAAGTGCGCTCATGCCCGATGGTTATACCTTTAGAGTAGGTGTTACCACGGTGGTAGATTGTGGTGGAGCAGGCTGGAGAAATTTTTCGACGTTCAAAAAAAATGTCATTGATATTTCACAAACAAGGGTACTCTCTTTTTTAAATATTGTAGGAGAAGGGATGCGCGGTGGTAATTATGAGCAGGACATTGCAGACATGAATCCAAAACTTGCAGCAAATACCGCTAAGCAATACAAAGATTATATAGTTGGTTTTAAACTGGCGCATTTTAACGGTGCCGATTGGACGCCTACAACGCGCGCCGTAGAAGCGGGCAAACTCGCTGAACTACCTGTTATTATTGACTTTGGTGGCTCTCAACCCAATTTATCAATTCAAGAATTATTTTTCAAACACCTTCGACCTGGGGATATTTATACCCATACCTATGCTGCATTAAATGGTGCCAGAGAAGAAATTGTTGACGCTAATAATACCTTAAAACCTTTTGTTTTAGAAGCGCAAAAAAGAGGTATCATATTTGATGTTGGTTATGGCGGTGCGAGTTTTAATTACACGCAAGCGATACCAGCATTAAAAGCAGGATTGTTTCCAAATACCATCAGTACCGATTTACATACCGGTAGCATGAACAGTTCTATGAAAGATCAACTCAGTGTAATGTCTAAATTTATGAATCTAGGTATGCCGCTTTTTGAAGTGATTAAAGCGAGTACTTGGAAGCCTGCACAAGTAATTAATAGAACCAACCTTGGTCATTTAACAGAAGGTGCAGAAGCAGACATCGCTATTTTAAATATCAGAAAAGGAAACTTTGGCTTCTACGATAAAACAGGATACAAAGTAAATGGCACCGAAAAATTTGAATGCGAACTCACTATCAAAGGTGGTAAAGTGGTGTACGATTTAAATGGTTTGGCAAATCCTATTTACGTAAAGTAGCCGCTGCATTTAATTTAGCTTTGGCCTCTTTTTGTAATTGCATTTCTTTTCGTTTTAATAAGCGAAGCCTTTGACGTACAATGGTTACAGAGGTTTTAGAGATAGAGTCTGATTTGTTCCCAAAGTTTTGCCTGATATAGGTAAGGATACTTGCTATATCTCTATCCGGTAGTTGCGAAAACTTAGGCATCGCTCCATGAAAAGGTTGACCGTTAATTTTTATAGGTCCTTCTAGTCCTTTTAATAATACGCCAATGAGGGTATCCTTATTACCGTTTACCCAATCTGTTTTTGCAATGGTCGGGAACCTAATACCATCACCTTGTCCGTTTTGTTGATGACAAACACGGCAATTTATTTGATAGAGTTTTTCGCCACCAAGCACCACTTTATCTTTTTCTAAATTGTCTTTTATAATGTCCGGATTTTTTACATTGGTTCTGTTTTCTCTAGCTTTCATTTGCGCTAGATTTTTTTCAGAAAAATTTTCTTTATTTCCTTTGTATTGTATTTTCCAAATCTTTCCTTTTTTAGAATCGGAAATATACAATGAACCATCTGGCCCTTGTGCAAGTCCCATAGGGCGGTGCTTACTATCACTGGTATTTACAAGTGTATCTTTTCCAGTGAAGCCATCGGCAAATACTTCCCACTTTTGTGGCTTGCCATTTACAAATGGAACAAACGCTACAATGTAACCTGCTTGCGGATAAGGCGCACGAATGGTAGATCCGTGAAAGGCAATAAAAGCCCCATTTTTATAGCGCGCAGGGAACTGATCGCCGGTATAAAAAAGTAAATCATTGGGTGCATAGTGTCCCGGAAAACCAACTATGGGTGTTTCAATATTTTTATCTGTGTTTTCGAGTATACCATCGCCACCATACTCTGGGTTCACCATGACCTTACCCTTCATTTGATCAAAATAATAATAAGGCCAACCTGCATTGGCACCCGGCTTTAATTTATAAAAGGCTTCGGAAGGTAAAACAGCGCTCTGCCATTCGTTGTAAAATTGAGGCCAGCTACTAGAAAGTCCATCTCTACCGTGACCTACACAATACAAAGTGTTATCCTGTGTGTTCCATGTCATAGCAACGAGGCTTCTTAATCCAGTTGCTACTTTTATACCATCGGTGGTTCTAAATTGATTGAGTTTATTTTCATCAAACATCCAAACGCCTGCATTAGAATCTAAAATAGGGCAGGGCTTCATGCCTGGTGAGCCTGGCAATCTATTTTCTTCTTGGCAAGCATCGGAAGGAGCGCCAAATGGAACAAAAATATGACCCTTGCCATCAAAAGCTAGTGGCTTGCCATCATGCTCGCGTGGTTGTCCGCTATCAATTACAATAAACTCTGCCTTGCTGGAAGGCACCATTTCACCCTTCTTTAATTTATATCGGTACACCAACATTTCTGAACTGGTATATAAGTATCCATTATGAATGCGCATGCCAGTGGCGTATGCACCTTCACTAGCGATGGGTCCAAAATTCTTAATAATATCGGCGCGGCCATCATTGTTTTCGTCTCTTAAAACATAGTTCATGCCACCTTCAATGGGCTTATTAGCTTTCACATAAATATCTCCATTGTCATTTACTGCCAAATGCCTAGCCCTGCCCGGTAAACTATCTACCACCACAGTGGCTTCAAAACCACCCGGTAAAAATAGCCCCCCATTTTTTTCACGCAAGCAACTGGTGCAAACCATTGCAATCAGGCATAGTGCCATGAAATAGCGGGGCTGTAACCTTGTAAATGGCATACTTTTGTTTTCTTAAATATACTATTTTTCAATAAAAAAAATAAAGACCATGATTAAAATATATATCCTCGGACTTGTTGTACTCGTTTCGGCCATTTTATTTAATGGTTTGGCCGCCAAACTCAGTTTAGTGAGCTGGTACGACTTTTTAAACCGGGCTATTGCTTCAGGATCTAAAGTGTGGCAAACGCTGCGCCTGGTAGATATGTTATGGCTATTTTTTGTGTATCCTATGTTACTGGGCCTGGCGTGTAAGCTGGCTATGTTAATTGCGAAATAATTTTAGCAGGAGTTGGATTTTTATAAAAACAAAGGCCGCCCGAAGGGCGGCCTTTGTGCGGCAAAAATTTTTTCGAACCCCCTTATTTTTTGGAGCTCTTTAAAGTATATCCCACAGATAAACTAATCACGTTATTTTTCCAGCTAGTGGCACTAGGTGCGATATCTGTTAAGCTCACTAAACTGTTAGCACTTACAAAAATGCCAGA
>JBEITL010000075.1:0-6438 GCA_040374915.1 Sediminibacterium sp.
CATTTTATGAAGTTTGGCGTGGTTGTTTTTCCAGGTTCTAATTGTGACAAAGACATGCAAGATGCATTAGCCCAAGATTTGGGTAAAGAAGTGATTATGTTATGGCATAAAGACAAAGACCTAAGTATGTTTACCACCGACGATTGTATTGTACTTCCGGGTGGTTTTTCTTATGGCGATTATCTAAGGTGTGGAGCCATTGCTCGGTTTAGTCCGATGATGCAATCTGTTATTGATTTTGCAAACAGAGGCGGTAAAGTACTTGGTGTTTGTAATGGATTTCAAATATTATGTGAGAGTGGATTGCTTCCGGGCGTATTGCTTCAAAATGCCAATCAGCAATTTATTTGTAAAAATGTATTTATCACGAATCCCAAAACTGGCGCATTAAAAATACCTATTGCGCATGGCGAAGGTCGTTTTTTTGCAGACAATAAAACACTCGATACATTAGAAGCAAACGGTCAGGTTATTTTTACCTATGCTGACGAAAATGGTAATGCAACAGAAGGTAGCAATCCCAATGGCGCCACCAGAAATATTGCTGGCATTAGCAACGCAGCAAAAAATGTATTTGGTATGATGCCGCATCCAGAGCGAGCTACATCAAGCATACTTGGTAATATTGATGGTAAAAAAGTGTTTGAATTACTGGGGTTAAATTAATTATGATGAAAAAAATATTTTCAATACTTGCTTTTTTGTTTATTGCTTATGCAGCGTCGGCTCAAATTCAGGATCCAGTAGATTGGTCTTATTCAGTAAAAAAAGTAAGTGCCGATACCTACACCTTTACGGCTACGGCAAACATAGAAGGTGATTGGCATATTTATTCGCAAACAACGGGTAAAGGCGGTCCGGTTCCTACTAAAATCAATTTCAATAAAAACCCGTTGGTAACGGTTGTAGGCGCCACAAAAGAAATAGGAAAAGTGAAGCAGGTATACGACGCACTGTTTAAAACCAATGTGCGTTTTATTGGAGAAACGGCTACCTATACACAAACCGTTAAAGTGCGTGGAGGTGTTAAAACAAATATCAGTGGTAGTGTCGAGTATATGGTTTGTGACGATCGTCAATGCTTACCGCCAAGCAAAAAAACTTTTGATCTTAAGCTTCAATAATGACTAAGAAAATATTATTTATTGTTTTACTTGCTAGTATACAATTCATTTATAGCGCAGCTGCACAGGATTCTAAACAACCTGTGCAGTTTGTTTTTTCGGCGGCTAAATTGTCTGACACTTCGGCCACATTAACAGTGAAGGCTAAAGCTTTAAATGGCACGCGTATTTTTACGACTGTTAAAAAAAATAGTGACGACGTTTTTGTGTCGGCGCTACAATTAGATAGTACTACAACCGCAGACGCTACTATTAAAGAAACAGGTGTTGCAGGTGCCGTGGCGCTTCCGGGCATGACGGATAAAGGAACTGCTTATGATAGTGTAACATTTGCTTATACTGTGTTTTTTAAGCCTGGTGCCGCCGCTATTAAAGGAACCTTTAATTGGCTTGGTGTAAAAGGGGAAGAATTTCCAAGCGGTGAAGAAAAAATGAATGTAACGATTACAGATGCGGCTGCTGCCAGTGATGTAGCTGACGCCGGCGCGGCGGCTCAAAATAAAGAAGGCTCTATGTGGAGTATCTTTTTACTATGCTTAGCAACGGGTTTACTCGCTGTTATTACCCCTTGTGTGTTTCCACTGATTCCAGTAACGGTTAGCTTTTTTTTAAAGCGCAGTAAAACAAGAATCGAAGGATTAAAAAATGCACTTTGGTATTCAATATCTATTGTGCTTATTTACACCATACCCACACTCATACTTACGCTCATTTTTGGCGATAAAATTTTATATACAATTTCAACGCACCCGGTTTCTAATATTTTCTTTTTTGTGGTGTTTATTGTTTTTGCCATTTCATTTTTTGGTGCTTTTGAATTGGCACTCCCAAATAGTTGGGCCAATAAAGCAGATCAAAAAGCTGGCAAAGGCGGGTTACTCGGTATATTTTTTATGGCCCTAACGCTAGTGATTGTTTCGTTTTCTTGTACGGGTCCTATTGTTGGAACCTTACTTGGACAAACCAGTATGCAAGGCGTAGGACTCGCGCCCATTATAGGTATGATGGGTTTTGGGGTGGGACTAGCGATTCCGTTTTCTTTGTTTGCATTTTTCCCGTCGATGCTACAATCACTTCCAAAAAGTGGCGGTTGGTTAAATACCATCAAAGTAAGTTTTGGATTTATTGAATTAGCACTCGCACTTAAGTTTTTATCCAACGTTGACCTCTCTTATCATTTAGGTATTTTAAATAGAGACGTATTTTTAGTGCTGTGGATTGTAATATTTTTCTTACTGGGGGTATACTTATTAGGCAAATTAAAATTTGCACACGATAGCGATTTGCCATTTGTGTCGGTGCCACGCTTATTTTTTGCGATGGCTAGTTTTAGTTTTGCAGTGTATATGGTGCCAGGCTTATGGGGCGCACCGCTTAAGGCGCTTAGCGGATTTATTCCTCCATCCACCACACAAGAATTTAATTTAAATGACCTTCAGTATAAAATTGGCAATGCGGGTGTAGTAAGCCCTAGCGCTGGACCACAAGCTGCGCCACCAAAAAAATATACCAACAAATTAGAAGTGCCATTTGGATTAACGGCGTATTTTGATTTGGAAGAAGGGATGGCTGCTGCTAAAATTTTAAAGAAGCCCATCATGCTTGATTTTACAGGACATACATGCCCCAACTGCCGTAAAATGGAAGAGCAGGTATGGAAGGATCCAGCCGTACTATCGCGTATCAAAGAAAATTTTGTACTTGTAAGTTTATATGTAGACGAAACAGAAGAACTACCTGCAAGCGAGCAGTACACCGATAAAAACGGTGTTAAAATTGTAACGGTAGGTGATAAAAATCTAGACTACGAAATTAAAACCTTTGGTTTTAATGCACAGCCACTTTATATGTTTTTGGATTTAAACGGGAAGCCCCTAAGTGATGTGAAATATGGCTACGACCCCAGTGTGGCAGGCTTTATTAAGCACCTAGATGCAGTCAAAGCTGCATTTGACGCTGCCAATAAGTAGGTAAACGATTGCTCTTACAAGCGCTGTTCAAACTTATTTATAAAGTCATCTGATTTTCTGCCATCATTTTACGGAGATTAATGAGTCCGTAACGCATACGGCCAAGTGCCGTATTGATGCTGCAATTGGTAATTTCAGCGATTTCCTTAAAGCTTAAATTGGCATAGTGTCTGAGTACGATAATTTCTCTTTGCTCTTCTGGAAGTAGGTCAAGCATGCGGCGCACTTTTTCGTGACTTTCGCCGCGCATGAGCTTTTGGTCCGGCGCTTCTTGTGATACATTGATGACTTCAAAAATATCTTGATCGTCGGAAGTTTTAATGGCAGGGGTGCGTTTTACTTTTCTAAAATAATCGACACATAGGTTGTGTGCGATTCGGAGCGCCCAAGGTAAAAACTTACCTTCTTCGGTGTAGCGCTTGTTTTTTAGGGTATCAATAATTTTGATAAACACATCTTGAAACAGGTCTTCGGCTAGGTAGGTGTCTTTTACAAAAAACAAAATAGACGAATAAATACGGTCTTTGTAGCGCGTTACGAGCACGTCAAATGCTTCTGTATCGCCGGCTTGAAAGGAACGTATCAAATCTAAATCTGCAACCTGCTCGAGTGTTTTCATAGTTTATTTTCTTCTCGGGGTTCAAATTAGCTATCTTTTATCCTGGTTGCTCGCTTGTGGATACATTGCAAAAGAGCGGTTTGGTTATTCACATCGAATAAATCCAAAAAAAATTGTGTGTACCCCAAAAAAATCTGGGTTAATTTAACCCTCAACTAAACCTATGCTGCAATAATCTGTTTACATTGTGTAACATTTATGGCAGCAAAAAAACTAGTAGATACAGCGGGGGTAAAGGGCGCAAAAGCAGTGCAGGCAAAGGCTCCATTAAAGGGCATGGACGCCATAGAAGTGATGGGTGCGCGCGTGCACAATTTAAAAAATGTAAGCGTGGCATTTCCGCGCGGTCAATTTATTGTAGTAACGGGCGTTTCAGGAAGTGGTAAATCATCTCTAACCATCGATACTTTATTTGCCGAAGGGCAGCGCCGCTATGCCGAAAGTTTAAGCGCCTATGCCAGACAGTTTATGGCCCGCATGGAAAAGCCAGACGTGGACATGATTAAAGGCCTTTGTCCGGCTATTGCGGTAGAGCAAAAGGTAATTACCCGCACGCCCCGAAGTACGGTGGGCTCCATGACTGAAATTTATGATTACCTGCGCTTATTATTTGCGAGAGCTGGTAAAACCATTTCACCGGTTAGTGGTAAAGAGGTAAAAAAAGACGAAGTCTCAGATGTGGTAGCAGCTATTTGCGCCCTGCCAAAAAATAGTAAAGTAGTGATCGGCGTTGCTTTAAAGCAACATAAAAATAGAGCCGTACTTGAAGAGTTAGGTATACTATTACAAAAAGGATTTACGAGAATATATGTAGCAACAGCTCCAGAGCCACTCATGCGCATTGAGGAATTGTTGGAGCAAACGCCGGCGGCATTAAAAAAAATATTGCCGCTTGCTAAAGCAACTTCTGCAACGGAGATTATTCCGCAAACATGGGTACTCATTGACCGTATTGTGGTAAAAGATTTTGATGAAGATGATATGCACCGACTTTCTGATTCGGTGCAAACTGCATTTTATGAAGGAGAGGGTGAAGTATATATTGAAGTAGACTCAAAAAAAGTGCATCATTTTAGCAGTCGTTTTGAACTGGATGGCATTGTGTTTGAAGAACCGGTACCTAATTTGTTTTCGTTTAATAATCCATTTGGTGCCTGCCCCACTTGCGAAGGTTTTAGTCAGGTATTAGGCGTTGATGCTGATCTTGTAATTCCGGATACCCGTTTAAGTTTATTTGAAGGTGCGGTAGCGCCATGGAAAGGAGAAAAATTAAGTTGGTGGAAAGACCAGTTTATTAAAGGTGCTTCTAAATTTGATTTCCCTATTCATAAACCCATTGCACAGTTAACCAAAGCGCAGTACCAACAGTTGTGGGATGGTGTTGGTAAAGTGTATGGCATTCATGATTTTTTTAAAGAGGTAGAGCAAAATTTATACAAGGTACAATACCGCGTTTTATTAAGCAGGTACCGTGGACGCACTACTTGTACAAGTTGTGGTGGATACCGATTACGCAAAGAAGCACTCTATATAAAAGTTGGCGGTAAACATATTGGTGAACTTTGTCAAATGCCCGTGCGTGATGTAAAAGTTTGGTTTGATAACCTTGTGTTATCGGAGCATGACAATAGCGTTGCAAAACGTATTTTAATTGAAATTCACCAGCGCCTACAAACCCTACTAGACGTGGGTCTTGGCTATTTAACACTGGACAGACTTGCAAACTCTTTGAGTGGTGGTGAAAGTCAGCGGATACAATTGACAAGAAATTTGGGGAGTAATTTAACCAACTCACTCTACATACTTGACGAGCCTTCTATTGGTCTTCATTCGCGCGATACGGAGCGGTTAATTGGTGTATTACAATCATTACGTGATTTGGGTAATACAGTAGTGGTGGTAGAACACGACGAAATGATTATGCGTAAAGCAGATCATATAATTGATATGGGTCCATTTGCTTCGCACCTTGGTGGTGAAGTAGTTGCTGCTGGTAATTACAACGAGCTTATAAAAAATCCAGATAGTTTAACGGGTAAATATTTATCGGGTGCACTCACTATAGAAGCGCCTAAAACATTAAGAAAGAGTACCCGTTTTATTGGCGTAGAAGGTGCTAGACAAAACAACCTACAAAATATTACTGTAAAATTTCCGCTGCAAACACTTTGTGTTATCAGTGGCGTGAGCGGTAGCGGTAAAACAACGCTTGTAAAACAAATTTTATACCCTGCACTTCAAAAATATAAGGGAGAGCCCGCCGATAAAGTAGGACTTCATTCTAAACTCATTGGTGACATCGATTCTATTTCGCAAATAGAACTCATAGATCAAAACCCAATTGGCAAATCGTCACGGAGTAACCCGGTTACCTATATAAAAGCCTACGATGGTATTAGGGATTTATATTCCAAACAACCGTTATCAAAAATGCGTGGCTTTATGCCCAAGCATTTTTCATTTAACGTAGATGGTGGGCGTTGCGACACCTGTAAAGGTGAAGGTGAGCAAGTAGTAGAGATGCAGTTTTTAGCAGATGTTCACCTCACTTGTGAATCTTGTGGTGGTAAAAGATTTAAAGAAGAAGTATTAGAAGTGAACTACAAAGACAAAAATATTTTTGATGTGCTTGAACTTTCGGTAGACCAAGCGCTCGATTTTTTTGTAGATGATAAAAATATTTACAACGCCATTCTACCCCTTCAATCGGTGGGGCTTGGTTATA
>JBEITL010000203.1:0-3094 GCA_040374915.1 Sediminibacterium sp.
AGCATAGCACCAGACCCAATGATACCAATCATGGATTTGGACAATGATTTTCTGAAGAGTCCGTTAACCAGAAAACCGAGCAACGGAAAAAGGGGCACTAAATAAACAAGCTTACTCATATCCTAGTTAGTTTTTTAATCTATTCAAGAAGTTAATATCTACACTGTGTACATTTCTGTACATCATTACAATGATGGCTAACCCAACACTTACTTCTGCAGCAGCAACCACCATAATAAAAAATACAAAAAGTTGCGCCTCGATTCCAATCATGGATGTTTTGTCTCCAGCAAGTGCAGCGGTATTGTGCACTTTAGAAAATGCAACGAGTAATAAATTCACTGCGTTTAACATGAGCTCGATGCACATGAAAACGATGATGGCATTTCTGCGCGTTAAAACCCCAACAATGCCAATACTAAATAAGGCAAGACAGAGGTAGATATAATATTGAATAGGCATATGCGAATACTTTAATGTTAATTATGCTTTTTTACCAATAACAACGGCGCCAACCATGGCACTCAAAAACAACACACTACTAATTTCAAAAGGCACTACAAAATCGTTAAAGAGCGCCTTCCCTAAATTTTTAATCAGTCCAATTTCACCAGTACCCATGGTTACTGCGATATTGTTTAATTCGTTTGCCTGCTTAACAAGCGATACCAATACCATTAAAAAACAACCGCCCGCTATCACGCCGGCTAGTTTTAACCAATTGTTTTTTTGAGGTTCTGCAGATGCATTGAGGTTCATAAGCATGATTACAAATAAGAATAATACCATGATGGCACCTGCATAAACGATAAGATTTACAATCGCTAAAAACTGTGCATTTAATAAAATGTAATGCCCAGAGATTGCAAAAAATACGGCAATGAGCCAAAGCACACTGTGCACCGGATTTTTACTAACCACCACCATCACTGCACTAAACAGTGCTAGCACGGTTAAAAAATAAAATAAGAATTGTGTAATACTCATGCGTTCGTTATTAATTTCTTTGACCCTTTGCTGCAGCGTAAGCTTCAGGCTCGGTAACAGGATTTGGGATTAATAAATGATCTTTTCCGTAAATGAAACCAGTACGTGTAAAATTAGCAGGTGCAAAAGTTTCACTTAAATAAATCGCGTCTTTTGGACAAGCTTCTTCGCAAAGGCCACAAAAAATACAACGCAGCATATTAATTTCATACTTAGCTGCATATTTTTCTTCGCGGTATAAATTTTCTTGACCCACTTCACGCTCTGCAGCTTCCATGGTAATCGCTTCGGCAGGACAAGCCACCGCACAAAGGCCGCAAGCCGTACAACGTTCTCTACCTTCTTCGTCTCTATTTAAAACATGAAGTCCTCTAAACACCGGACTAAACTCACGTTTTTGTTCCGGATAACGGATGGTAGGTTGCTTTTTAAAAATGTGACTAAACGTAATAGCCATTCCTTTTAAAATGCTAGGAATGTATAAGCGCTCCATAAATGTCATGGGCTTTCTGGATACTTCCTGTGCTCTATTGGTTAACGCTTGCATAGCTAATTGAATTAATATTTTAAACCCCTGCTTTTAATAATATAAGTGCACCCGTAACAAGCATGTTAAATAGTGCAAGTGGAATCATGGTTTTCCAACCCAAATTCATGAGTTGATCATATCTAAAACGTGGAACCGTCCAACGAATCCACATAAATACAAAAATGAAGATTGCAATTTTGGCAAGTAGCGCTGCTACACCAATAATCGCTGCAATGTTTGGAGCCAGTGTACTTTCATCTAAGAAAGGAACGTCAAAACCACCAAAATAAAGCGATGCCATAACCGCACTACTCATGATCATATTGATATACTCCGAAAACAAATAGAACCCGAGTTTCATAGAAGAATACTCCTGGTGGTAACCAAAGTTTAATTCGTTTTCTGCTTCTGGTAAATCAAAAGGCGTTCTGTTACACTCTGCCAGCGCACAAACAAAAAAGATAATAAAACCAAGCGGTTGGTATACAATATTCCAGTAGCCACCAGCGGCCATTTGACCATCTACAATTGTTTTTAAACTAAGTGATCCTGAAAGCATTAATACTGCAATGAGTGAAAGTCCCATCGCAAGTTCATAACTAATGGCTTGTGACGCACCACGCAGTGCAGCCATTAATGAAAACTTATTGTTAGAGGCCCATCCACCAATCATCATACCATACACACCCATACTCACCACACCAAAAATGTATAAAATACCGATATTGATATCTGCAATTTGTAAATCTATTTTACGATCAAAGATTTCGATATGACTACTCCAAGGAATCACAGAACAAGTCATGAGCGCCGCTGTCATAGCAAGGCCTGGACCCAAAACAAACAAAGCTTTATTAGAACTCGTAGGAATAATTTCTTCCTTCATGATGAGTTTTAATCCATCGGCAAATGGTTGCAGTAACCCAAAAGGCCCGGCCCTGTTAGGTCCTGGACGGTCTTGTAATACAGCGGCCACTTTTCTTTCTGCAAAAGTGGTATATAAGGCAATACCCAGACTTGCAAAAACAATGATTGCAATCAGTACTAATTTTTCGATGATTAAAAGCCAATCTACAGCAAGTAATGTCATGTCTTAATCTAATTTATAAAGATGAATCTTTGTTTACTTCACTCACACTATGAATATCCATTAATAAATGTGGCGCGCGTCCAGCATTTACGGCAGCAAAAGTTTCGGTAGGCTTGTGCATTCCTACAGAACCTTGGTAGTGCCCTTGTGCAATAACAGAATGTCTGTCAATTTCACGTGGACCTTCAATAACCCAGTCTGAAGTATTTTTAGTTTCGAAGCGGCAAGTATTACAAATCCAATCTTCTACTTCACCCCATTTGTCTTTGCGAGCCGTTACGCGGTATACCTCATCGCCTCTGTTCCAAAGTGTTACTTTACCAGAACAGGTAGGGCAATCGCGGTGCGCATCCATTGGTTTTAAAAACCAAACACGATTTTTAAAACGGAATGTTTTATCTGTTAACGCACCTACTGGACAAACGTCAATAACGTTACCAATAAATTCGTTGTCTAAACTTTTTTCGATGAAGGTTGCAATTTGTGAA
>JBEITL010000143.1:0-4489 GCA_040374915.1 Sediminibacterium sp.
AGAGTTTATTGCCGTGCTTGCAGGTATTGCAAGCGTTTGGTTTAGCAAAAAAGAACAGGTGCTCGTGTATCCTGTGGGTCTTATCAATACCACCATTTTTGTTTACTTAAGTTTTAAAGGTCACTTACTTGGCGAAGCCAGTGTAAATATTTACTACAGCGTCATGAGTATTTATGGATGGTGGTTGTGGACGCGTAAAAATGATCAGCAGCAAACTATTTTGCAAATTCAGTTTTCTACTAACAAAGAAGTTTTGCAACAGCTATTATTTTTTGCAGCGTTTTATGTTGTGTTATACGCGGCGCTTTCTTTTTCTAAAACTTCTTTTGCGCCAGGTGCCATACCTTGGGCCGACGCACTTTCAAGCGCCGCAGCGTATACAGGTATGTGGTTAATGGCCAAGAAAAAAGTAGAGAGTTGGTATTATTGGATTGCAACTAATATTTTTTCAATCCCACTTTATTTTGTGAAGGGATATGTTTTTACCAGTGTTCAATTTGCTGTTTTATTAGCACTTGCTGTTGCAGGACTTATAGCATGGCGTAAAAAAGCACAAGTAGTATGACCACAAAAATTGCCTTAAAAAAAATAGTAGTAATAGGCCCCGAAAGTACCGGTAAATCTACACTTTGCGGATATTTAGCGGATTATTATAAGACCCTTTGGTGCCCTGAATTTGCTAGAGCCTATTTATTAGAAAACGGAACCACATATACTATTGACGATTTAATTACGATTGCAAAGGGTCAATTAGATGCAGTACATAAACACATAGAAGCGCTACAATCACTAATAAATCAAACGGGAATTGTAAAACCACTTATCATTGATACTGATATGTATGTGATGAAAGTGTGGTCTGAATATGTATTTGGTAATTGTCCTACTTTTATTTTAGATGAAATAAATAAGCAAGATTTCGATTTGTATTTGCTTTGTAAGCCAGACATACCTTGGGTGAAAGATGAATTAAGAGAATACCCCGACGAAAAACCACGTCAAGAATTGTTTCAGATTTATAAAGACATTTTAATTAATCAGCAAACGCCTTGGGTAGAAATAAGCGGCAGTTTTGATGAGCGTAATCAAAAAGCGGTTGCTGCAATAGATGCTGTTTTAGCGCGCTAATAAATTGCTACGGTATATTTTTTACCAATGGGTAAATAGGCTTTGTGTTTTTGTTTTTGAAGGGTCCCAATTCCATAAAACCCGGCCGCAACAAGGAGTCTGGTGGTGTTGGCTGCATCAAATAGTGGATATCCTTTAATGATACTGTTGGCGATATTCAAAAACAAGTATGCGCCACTTGCCATTTTAAACAAAATACCATTTGTGAACATTCCCGATTTAAAACGGGACTGCGGCAGTCCAGAAATTTCGTTGATACTTATTTTTAAAAAACCAAGCCAGGTGGTATCCACCCTAAAACCACCAAATGCTGTAGGTGATTGTTGAGCACGGTACATATTAATGAGTAACGAGTCTTTTAAAATAGTTTTAATACGCCCTTCTATCCATTGTGTGTTACTAAATCTAAATGTGATACAATCCTTTTCAATCCAGCTTTGAATGGTTCGACCTTTTTCTTTTAGCACGAGCGTGTTACCAACTTGCGCATTAGATATTGTAACAATTAAAAAAACTGCTGCAAATATCCCCACCACATATTTTACTAATAACATGTTTTTATTTTAATGCGCCATAGAAAAGAAACACACCAAATCCGATGAGTATTACGCCAGCAATTTGATTGATTAAATGTAAGTTTTTTGTATTGAGTTTAGGTCGTAATTTTTCTGATAAAACAACTTTAACAATATCAGAGGCAAGCACAAATACTAGACAGGTTATAAATACAACTGCTTTATAATTGGCTGGATTGCTTGCTGCAGCTGCATCTGCAACAATCGCTGCGGTCCATGCAAACCAAAATAAAAACACGCCCGGATTTAATGTATTCATAAAAAACCCGGATAAATAAAGGCCCACGTATTTTTGCCAGGTTAATTTTTCATGAGCGCCATTTGTGTTTTCAGCAATACTTACTTTTTTAAATAGAAGTGTATATATACCAAGTCCGATCAAGAAAATACTACCTGCAATTGCAATTTTATTTTTGTGTTCAAGTGCCGTTGCAAAAAGTCCTGTAAAAAAATTACAAAATAAAACCAATGATATATCAGATGAAGAAACCCCTGCCACAAAGCTTAATCCGGCCCTACGTCCGCTGTTGATGCTATGTTTAATGATCGCAAATATGATGGGCCCCACCGAGATGCTCAATATCAACCCCAGTACTAAACCTTTTATTAGCGGCGCTACCATATTTTATTTGTTACGAATGAAAGTTTCAAATGCCTCTAATTGTTTACCCTTTAATACCCTTGGAAACTTGTGTTGTCCCCCTAGTTTTCCTTGCGACTCCATAAAACCCATCAATACGTCTTCTTTAACGACGGTCACAGAAACGTTTTTTAAGGCACTCTTTCTTTCGGTGGCATAATCATCATTAATGGTGCATAGGTACTGATCAATGGCAGCTGCTAATTCGGTTTCGTTGACCACGTCGTTGCAGGCTATATACCATTTGTGCCCAAATAAATTTCCATGTGGCACACCGGTCACTGTATATTCTGGAATACTAATATTAAATGCGCGACTAACATTTTCAACCGCTTTGTTCATATTGTCTACACTTAAGTGCTCGCCCACTAAACTTAAAAAGTGTTTGGTTCTGCCGGTAATGATAATTTGTGCATTCTCTTTGTCAATGAACTTAACAGTGTCGCCAATTAGATAACGCCATGCACCCGCCGCCGTACTAATTAAAATTGCATAATCGGTGCCTTCTTCAACTTCATCTATAAGTAGTGCCGTTGCGTTATCTTTTATTTCTCCGTCTTCGTCAAAATTATTTTCATTAAAAGGAACGAATTCTAAAAATAAATGCTGACCCGTTACAAGCCGCATCCCTGCTGCGTTTTGATGATCTTGGTAGGCAATAAAACCCTCGCTTGCTAAATAGGTTTCGATATAGGTAATGGGTTTTCCTAATAATTTTTCAAACCCTTTTTTATAAGGTTCAAAACTTACACCGCCATGTCCAAAAAAAGATAAGTTGGGCCAGAGCTCATGAATATTTTTGAGCTCGTATTTTTTTATAATCATTTCGATGCAGAGCTGAATCCATGCGGGCACACCCACTAAAAAACCAATATCCCAGTTTGGTGCTTCTGCAACAATCTCTTCTAATTTTTTATTCCAATCTTTTTCTTTGGCAATTTTTTTTCCGGGTTTATAAAAAGGTTGAAACCAAGAAGGTAATTTTTTAGCCGTGATACCACTTAAATCACCGGCGTAAAATCCAGTCCCTTTTTGAAGTTCTGTGCTACCACCAATAGCAAGCCAGCCTTTTGCGATAGAGGTGTATGGAATATTTTTATAGTGCCGTAGGCTCAAGAGCTGCTTCACCATAATGGTTTTGTTCCCAGATAATAACGAACGGGTAACGGGAATGTATTTGCTAGCCGCTTCCGATGTTCCACTACTTAAGGCGTAATATTTTATTTTACCAGGCCAACAAACATCCGACTCACCCTCAATACACTTATGCCACCACTCTTTGTATATTTTATTATAATTAAAAATGGGTACCGCCTTTTGAAAATCTTTCGCAACCGTTTTGCTTTTTAAAAGTGTTTCAAATCCATACGTATTTCCAAATGCCGTGTTTTTTGCACGACGCAGTAATTTTTTTAAAACACGGTCCTGTTCCTTTTTTGTGTTTTTAGGGGATAGGGAGAGGTCAAATAGAGCCATGCTACAAAGCTAAAGCAAAATGATACAAAACTTGAATAGTGGCCGCATCTTCGTTACTTTTGCGATATGTTAACAGAAACACTGATAGCGGCTACAAAGGCCGGTGCTGCCGAGTTACAAAGGTATTTTAATGGTGCATTTGAAATTAGCCATAAAGAGGGTGTCAATAACTTGGTAACCGAGGCAGACCATGCCGCAGAGCGCGCCATTATTGGTGTGATTCAGGGCGCTTACCCAGATCATTTTATTTTGAGTGAAGAAACCGGAGAAATTATTACCACATCCGAATACAAGTGGATTATTGATCCCATTGATGGTACCGTCAATTTTGCCAACGGTATTCCTATTTGTTGCGTAAGTGTGGGGCTCGAAAAAGATGGTCAAGTTATTATGGGCGCGGTTTACAACCCCATCATGAATGAGTTTTATTTTGCAGAAAAAGGAAAGGGTGCTTTTGTAAATGACAAAAAAATTATCGTTAGTAAAAAAACCAAAGTGATTGAATCTTGCCTCGTTACAGGCTTTCCATATACTTATTTAGATACGCCCAATGGACCCCTTCAAGTATTTGAAAAATTAATTAGAAAAGGCATACCCGTGCGCAGGCTAGGTAGTGCTGCCATTGATTTGTGCTGGGTCGCTGCTGGTAAATTTGATGGGTTTTACGAAC
>JBEITL010000131.1:0-4774 GCA_040374915.1 Sediminibacterium sp.
ATCTTCTCCCCATTTTTTGTTGTAGGTTAGATCTGTTTCTATTCCTTTTGTTTTTACTGATGATACATTGGTAGCCAAAGAGTAATTGCCTGTTATCACTAAATTTGATTGGCGCGGCATCATGGGATACGGTGTAGGGGTCCAATCAATTAAGTTATTTTGGTCTCTTAAAAATACGGTAGCACCCCATTTAAAATTGGATCCGATTCTATAATCGGCACCGAGTTCATAACTCCAAGATTTTTCTGCTTGTAAATAAGGATTACCCATGCTGCCCCCAGTTACTATGCTTTTATTATAATTGTTGTAACGCTCTGTAAAATCGGCGTCACGAACTCCTTTGCCAATCGATGCACGCGTGGTAAGATTCCCATTTACCCATGATCCGTTTAGCTGCGGGATAATAATCCAGCCATAGCTTTGGTCCCAATCAATGCGTAGGCTTTCGTTGATGAATATATTTTTATGAAGTTTATGGGTAGCTATCAAAAACGCAGCCCCGTGTGCCAGCTCATGATTGCCTCTATCGTTGGATCTAATTTTTTTATGGATCCACTGTGCACCTGTAACAATTTGATGATTGGGGTTGCGTGTAAATTGAACTGAACCCTGCGCAACAAAAAGTGAGGTTTTGTTTTCGTTAAAACTACCGGCCGGATTAAATCTAAAACGGTCAGATAAGTTTTTATAGGCCACATCAAATTTTACTATTTTATGGGTGTACTGTTTTGACAAACCCATTTGCGTCCAATTGCTTTTTACAATTTCAGAAGCAGTGTCACTTTTAAAAGTCGTATAAAAATTTTGCGCATTAAAATCCCTGCTATCATTTGCGAATAAAATGTGAAGTTTCCAATCAGATGTAAACGTGTAATTAAAATTAGCAGCGTAAAATGAATTATTATAATAGCCTGTTGTGCCTCTTAAATTTTCTCCATCTGCTTTATTTTGCTGTGACGAAATACTGAGTTTCCATTTCTCTTTTTGTATGCCCCACCATACATTATTGGAACGCGAATTGTAACTGCCCCATTTACTCCCAACACTCAATTTGTGGTTGTTTTTTTGTTGTAGCCCATTGGTGATAATGTTTACAACGCCTCCAATGGCATCAGAACCATAAATAGCAGAAGCAGCTCCTTTAATAATTTCAATTCTATTGATATCTTCTGGGTGAAGCGGTATATAACTATTAAAGTGACCCGTGAGCGGATCGTTAATTCTAATGCCGTCAATAATTACGAGTACTTGCTGAAAGGTGCCCCCTCTAATGATAATATTGCTTTGCGTGCCAGCTGGTCCACGTTGCTGGGTTTCAATACCGGGTAAATATTTAAGTAGTTCGTCTATGCTACTAATGGGCAAGTTTTGTAAGCTGGAACCTTTGATGCTCACAATATTGCGCCCAGTTTCTTTTTCTTGTTGTGGTAGCATGCTTGCTGTAACCACCACTTCTGAAAGTTGGGTATTTTGAGCCAAAACGGATATGCTCAAACTACATAATAAACTTGCTAGCAGCAAACGCATCATTGGGGGTGTTTTTTGCAAAGGTAAGGCGCTATCGTACATGGTTTTTACGAAAAAGGATTAAATTGAAGCATGAAAAACTGCTTGACCCTTTTGTGTATTGTTTTTATGGCGTTTAGTGCTGGTGCACAAACAAAAACGGTGTATCACGATATGCAGGAATTTACCTTGTTAGGAAGGCCTATGCCAAATGCAACGGTGTATCAACGATTTCCGGAATCTTTACAAAAGTTACTTCGTAAACCTGTTTGGGATTTGAGTAAAAATCCAACAGGGTTTGCCGTGTATTTTGAAACCAATGCTAAGCAAATTTCTGCCAAATGGAAAACCGGATCTTCGGTTGTTTTTCAGCACGTGGCGGGTACGCTTGTTAAAGGACTCGATTTGTATGGACTTGATAATGGCACTTGGTTTTTTGCGGGTGTAGGAAAACCAAATGGCCCGGTATACCAAGAAGCCAATTTAGTAAAAGACATGGATGGCCAAACACGCCAATACCTGCTTTACCTTCCTGATTATGAAACCTGCGATTCACTGTTTATTGGCATAGAAGAAGGCGCTACTATTCATACACCACAACAAAATTATTTTGAGGGCCAAAAGCCGCTGGTTGTATACGGGACATCCATTGTGCAAGGTGCATCTGCAATGCGCCCAGGTATGGCCTATCCAGCACAGCTAGAACGCCGGTTAAAACGTGAAACCATTAATTTAGGTTTTAGCGGAAATGGACAACTCGATTCTATGCTTGCCGTTATTATGTCGGGCATCGATGCTTCTATGTATGTGATTGATTGTGGGCCTAATTTAACCCCTGCTATGGCCCTGGAGAAAACGGTTCCCTTTTTGCGCCAACTACATGCATTACAACCAAGCATACCCATTTTACTCGTCGAAAATATTTTGTACCCCACTGCTAAATTTAATTTGGTAACCAGGCAAAAAATTAATGAAGTCAACCAGATATTTAAGCATGCATACGCGCTATTAAAAAAAGAAGGGATGCATCATTTGCATTATTTAGAAACCACAAATTTGATTGGGCAAGATGGTGAAGCCACCGTTGATGGCGCCCATATGACCGATTTAGGATTTTATAGAATTACATTGGCCATCGAACAAAAAATTAGATCCATTGAAAAATAGTTGCTTGCTTATTGGATTGTTTTTTTGTGCTTGCGCTTCAATAAAAAACATGCGACCAGCAGGGGTACAGCATGCAGTAGATAACGATGCACGTACCGGCGAAGCTTTTTTTAAACAAGCCGTAAGTTATAATTGGGCACAGCGTGATTCTTTAGCCCTTGAATATGCAAAAGCCGGACAAGTGCCTGATTTTTATTTTCATTTTGTACCTGTTACTATGCCTTTTACAATGCCAGATGGCAAAAAGCTCAAAGTTACTTTGTATGTAGCCCCCGATTATTTTATGGTGGGTAATAGTAGTAATTGGGCCCGGGTTCCCATCACACCTATGGCTGCGCAAAAAATTGCGGATGCGTATGGATGTTTTTTGCCTACACCGTTAATGGTTGATGCGATCTATAAAGCCAGTGTCGTAAAATTAGCACCTGTACCTATGTATGCATATCGGGATAGTTCTATTACGATGTGGCAGCATCATTTAATGATAGAGGGACAACGAAAAAACAAAAAAGGCCTTATTAGTGGAATCAAAAAAGATGTTGTTTTAAGTAATAAAGTGCTGGAGCACGAAAAATCCAATAGGGTTGCTATTTATGGATGGCATTTACTTGATGGAAAGCCTATTCAGCCTGTATATGCAGGGCATGTAAACTGGTATGTCGATTACAGCCATGGTATAAGGCTCATTGCTAAAAAAGTTAAAATTGATGGCACTTGGGTAGATTATACTTTTTTATTTGGTGAAGGGGGTGGAACAAAAATGCTGCGGTATTAAATTACTTTTCTGCAGGTTTAAAAATATTAGAATAGTTTAGGCGCTGCTCGCTACTATAATTTTTATTAATAATTTCGAGCTGTTGTAGATATAAATCTTTTAGTTTTTTGGGCCCTACAATTTTTACATTTCCCATCCATCTAAATATCCAGCCAAATAATTCTCTATTGATTCCGCAATGCATTTTCATACGGTAGTTTCCGTTTTTTAATGTTGTAAAGGTTTGTGTTATATGCCAATTGTAATGACTGATAAATTCGCCGGTGATGCTTGCAAATTCTAATTCTATTTCATAGATTTCATTGTCAATATTTGCGGTTAAGCCAAATCTTTTTTGTAATTCGGCTTTTGCAAGTGGAAGTGATTCTTTATATGCAAAGGTTTGATTGGTAATATTATAGGCAACAATTTTTGAGAGGTCAATGGTGATAAATATGTTTTTCTTTACAATAAACCCTGCCATGTAATAGGCGCCATTGTGGTAAACGAGTAGCAGTGGCTTTAATTTAAAGGGGTAAGTGATATCTGATGATACATTGGTTGCGTCTCCATATATATTAATAATCTCGATAATTTTATTGTTTGCAATCGACCAAATGATATCTTCTGACATTTGATTAAACGCGGTGGTATATTTTCTTTCAAAAAAGTGTGAATTAAAATTTTGTTCAATTGGTAAAGCAGCATATTTGGTTTTGCTTAAGTGCATAATTTTTTTTGCTACGATATCTCTAAATTTATTGATTGATTCGCCACGCACTTCTGTAATATAAGTAGTCATGGAAAGTCTACTCAATTGATAAGAGTTTACGTCAAATCCTGTAACTGGTATTGTGATGTCTGTGTATAGGAGCCTGTAGGTTTTTTGATTGTATTGACCGGTTGTAATTTGGAGTTGTTGATTTTTTCGTAAATAGTTTTTTTCGAGTTGCACTAGGTCGTTGTAGATTTGTCTACTAGCAGTTGTAAAACCTTTCGTAGCGAGTTCTTTGCAAATGTCCTGTACCGTGCGCGGTTCAATTTCTAGAAGTTGGTATATAAAATGAAGCCTTTCCAGTTGATTCATAGGTTGCAATTTAATTGCAAACATAATGATTAATTGTTTAATTTTTATGTGATTGTGCTATATTTATGTTAGACACTACGTTATAAATCGGACTAATCTGGGGGGAGAAGTTATTGATTTAGAGCGTGGTGTTTTTTTTTGCCCTGCCTTATTGTATTTTACGGGAATAAAGTATTACGTATGTTTTCAAAGAAAATTATAAGCTTTCTCTTTGTTTCCTTTTTAATTGTAACTGTTTCTCATGCACAGTGTAAAATTTA
>JBEITL010000068.1:0-6713 GCA_040374915.1 Sediminibacterium sp.
AAATATGGTGACCTACTAGATATGGTTTCTTTTATTGTGGTGATATTTTATGTATTAACCATTATAGGCATCTTTATTTTACGCAAAAAACGCCCAGAAATGGAACGTCCTTACAAGGCTGTTGGATACCCAATTTTACCTGCTATCTATGTTTTAATGGGAACCCTGTTTTGTGTATTATTGATCATTTATAAGCCTAATTTTACATGGCCTGGGCTTATTATTGCACTATTAGGTATTCCTTTGTATTACCTTGCAGTGCGAAGTAATAAAAAATAAACATGACAAATTTTGACCAACTTTTTAAAGACTTCAACGATCTAAAAGTTGTAATCATAGGGGACGTAATGCTTGACACCTATTGGTGGGGTCAGGTAGACCGGATATCTCCCGAAGCGCCTGTGCCGGTAGTGGCACTGCAGCGTAAAGAACACCGCGTGGGTGGTGCTGCTAACGTTGCATTAAATACAGTTGCATTAGGTGCACAAACAACTATTGTATCTGTGATTGGTAACGATGCTGATGGTGTTTTACTCGAATCACTTTTTGATGAACAACACATCGATACCAGTTATTTATTAACGCATGATTCGCGCATTACCACCAATAAAACGCGTGTGATGAGTCGCAACCAGCAAATGATGCGACTAGATGCCGAAATCACAACACCTATTAGCAGTGATATTGAAAATTTATTACTGCAAAAGTTCACCGCTTGTTTAGATGCAAAAAAACCGGATGTTGTTATTTTTGAAGATTATGACAAGGGAGTGTTAACGCCAACATTTATTAAAGTGGCCATTTCCATTTGTACAGAGCGAAACATTGTAATGTCGGTGGATCCTAAAAAAAATAATTTTTTATCCTACAAGGGTGTAACATTATTTAAGCCAAATTTAAAAGAAGTCAAAGAAGGATTGCAGGTGTCTATTCCTGCTGTTACACTAGAAAATTTAAGATCCGTGCATTCAGCACTTCAAACACATTTAGCACATCAAATATCTCTAATCACACTTTCCGAAAAAGGCATGTTTTTTGATACGGGTTCTAACGCTAAAATTATTCCTACACATGTGCGTTCTATTGCAGATGTAAGTGGAGCAGGCGATACCGTTATTGCAGTAGCTTCACTTGTATATGCAGCAACAAAAAATATTGAACTCGCCACCGAAATGGCCAATATTGCAGGGGGGCTTGTTTGTGAAGAAGTGGGCACTGCAGCTATCGATAAAGCACATTTATTAGCAGAATGTAAACTACTATTGAACAAATAAAATAGTAAACGATGCAACAATATTCATTGGTTATACATGGGGGAGCAGGCACTATTTTAAAAGCCGATATGTCTCCCGAATTAGAACAAGCGTATCAAAACGGATTGCAAGATGCGTTGGATACTGGTTATGCTATTTTACAAAATGGTGGTACAGCAGTGGACGCCATACAGGCATCTATTTTTACGCTAGAAAATAACATATTATTTAACGCAGGAAAGGGGAGCGTGTTTACCAAAAAGGGATTGCAAGAAATGGACGCTGCCATTATGGACGGTGCTACATTAGAGGCAGGTGCTATTGCTGCTGTTCGCAATGTAAAAAATCCCATTCAGCTCGCTACCGAAGTGATGCGTAATAGCAATCACGTTTTTTTAAGTGGTAAAGGAGCCAACGATTTCGCCATTAAACAAGGCGTGGTATTAGCACCCGACGAATATTTTTATTCTCAATTTAGATATGATCAGTGGAAGGCTATTCGTGATTCTGATGCATATTCATTGGATCATACCAATCATCATCTAGAAGAATTATTAAAAGATAAAAAATTTGGAACCGTTGGTGCTGTTGCATGTGATGGCTTTGGAAATATCGCAGGAGCTACATCTACAGGTGGCATGACCAATAAAAAATATGGACGCATTGGGGATAGTCCTATTATTGGAAGTGGTACTTATGCCAATAATAAAACCTGTGCCATTAGTTGTACGGGACATGGTGAAATGTTTATTAGATCCGTTGCCGCTTACGACGTAAGCTGCCTCATGGAATATAAAGGCCTTAGTTTGCAAGCTGCTATGGAAGTGGTGGTGCACGAAAAATTAATGGCACTTAATGGTGAAGGTGGTATGATTGGCGTGGATGCAAAAGGCAATACGGCCATGGTATTTAATAGTGCAGGCATGTATCGGGCTTTCAAAAATAGTAAAGGCGAGTCGGCTACTGCTATTTATAAATAAATGACAATGAAAAAAACGGCTGTAATTGTTGCAGGAGGTTCAGGTGTTAGAATGGGTACCGATGTGCCTAAACAATTTTTGCATTTGAAGGGTAAGCCCATTATTTGGCATACTGTCCAACAGTTTTTTTATGCCTATTACGATATTCAAATTGTGCTCGTATTACCGGCTTCCTATGTAAAGGAAGCGGCTACTTATTTTGAATCTGCCCAGCTATCACACATACAATTTGTGGAGGGTGGAACTACTCGTTTTGAATCCGTAAAAAATGGGCTACATGCGGTTAAAGAGCCAGGGGTGATTTTTGTGCACGATGGCGTTAGGTGCCTCGTTTCTAGTGATTTAATTAAAAAATGCTATGAAGAGGCATTGGTTCATGGGTCTGCAATTCCTGCAGTAACTGCCACAGATAGTATTAGGCTTATTTCCGGAGATACCCACCAGGTTGTAGACCGAAACCTGGTTAAAATCATCCAAACCCCACAAACCTTTTTAAGTACCCTATTATTGCCTGCTTTTGAACAACCTTATCAGGCTAGCTTTACCGATGAAGCTACCGTGGTAGAGGCGGCTGGCCATACCGTTCGTTTAATAGAAGGGGAGTATAGTAACCTTAAAATTACACGCCCCCAAGATTTAATTGTGGCCGAATCCCTTTTCTAGAAAAAAAAGGGCTTTAGTGCTTAATATTTCTTAAATTTGTATCAATGATTCAAGTATTAAATAACAAGTGGTGGTGGCATACAAACTCTAATCGGGGTATGTAATGGCGCGTCCACTACTTTTTGAATAATTTCAAAAGCCCCGACTATCAGTCGGGGCTTTTTATTTATACCTTATGAAAAAAATTGATTTACGTACAGAAAGTAAAAGAATGTTAGCGGATGTGTATACACCCGTTAGTATTTACCTGCGTTTAAGAGACCGGTTTAGAGACACGATTTTATTGGAAAGTACCGATGCGCATGTTGCAGAAAATAGCTACTCATTTATATGTATTAATGCGATAGGTGGGATTGAAGTAAAGGATGCAAAAACAATCGAAATCAAGTATCCAAATCAGGATCCCATAAAGCAGGAAGTTGCGGGGGCACAAATTGATACTCAATTGTGGAATTATATGCAGGGTTATCAAGTAGTGCCCCATACCCACGCAGCAACAAATTTCGCCCAAGGATTATTTGGGTATACCAGTTTTGATGCCATTCCATTATTTGAAACCATTGTGTTTGCGGATGCGAAAAAAACAAACATTCCGCTCATTCGTTACCGTTTGTATCAGTACGTCATTGTATTTGATCATTATAAAGACGAATTATTTATTTGTCAAAATTTACTAGCAAACGAAGCAGTTGATACCTCTCTCATCGAATCGCTTATTCGCAATAAAGATGTGCCTCAGTTTCCATTCACCCCAGTAGGTGAAGAGCGTTCAAATATAACAGACGATGCCTATAAAGCCATGGTAGAAAAAGGTGTTCAACACTGTTTACGTGGGGATGTTTTTCAAATTGTACTCAGTAGAAGGTTTGAGCAATCCTTTAAAGGGGATGAGTTTAATGTATACCGCGCTTTAAGAAGCGTTAATCCTTCACCCTATTTATTTTTCTTTGATTACGGCGATTATAAATTAATGGGTTCTTCTCCGGAAGCGCAGTTAATTGTCCGAAACAATAAAGCAGTGATGCATCCTATTGCAGGGACTTTTAAAAGAACCGGTAATGATGAAGAAGATAAAGCGCTTTCTGCAAAATTATTAGAAGACGCCAAAGAAAATGCTGAGCATGTAATGCTAGTGGATCTTGCGCGTAATGATTTAAGTAGGTCTTGTACTTCGGTAATAGTTAGTCAGTTCAAGCAGGTTAAATTTTATTCGCATGTGATTCATTTGGTGAGTGAAGTGGTGGGTACATTAGGGGTTGATACAAATCCGTTTAGTGTTTTAGCACAAACATTTCCTGCCGGCACTTTAAGTGGCGCCCCTAAATTTAAGGCCTTAGAAATCATTGACGGGTTAGAGCCAACGGCTCGAGGCTATTATGGTGGTGCTATTGGTTTTGTAGGCTTTAACGGCAATTTTAACCATGCCATTATGATTCGTAGCTTTTTAAGTAAAGACAATACGCTGTATTATCAAGCAGGGGCTGGCGTGGTTGTTTCTTCCAATCCGGACAGTGAATTGCAAGAGGTTAACAATAAATTAAATGCATTAAAAAGAGCAGTGGTTTTAGCTGCTGGAATATAAAAGTAGTTGGTATGAAAATATTGGTTTTTGATAATTATGATTCTTTTACGTACAACTTAGTGCACCTCGTTGAAAAATTAACGAATCAAAAAGTGACAGTTGTTAGAAATGATCAAATTACGCTTGAAGAAGTTGCTGCGTTCGATAAAATTATTTTATCTCCAGGACCAGGTATTCCATCCGAAGCAGGGCTGCTACTGCCTTTAATTAAGCAGTATGCGGCGTCCAAATCTATACTTGGTGTATGCCTTGGTCATCAAGCCATTGGGGAAGCATTTGGTGCTACGCTAGAAAATTTATCTACGGTCTATCATGGCGTTGCAACGCCCATAAAAATTGATAATACAAATTATTTATTCAATGGTTTAACAGATACCATCGAAGTAGGGCGTTACCATAGCTGGGCTATTTCCAATAAAAACTTACCTGATGTGCTTAAAGTAACGGCCACCGATGAAAACGGACTGATCATGGCTATTGAGCATACGTCTTATGACGTTTGTGGTGTTCAATTCCATCCCGAAAGTGTATTAACACCAAACGGCGAAACGGTTATAAAAAACTGGTTATTAAAATGAAAAAGATTTTACAATATTTATTTGAACATAAAACGCTTACTAGACATGCAGCTAAAGAGTTACTGCTTTCTATGTCTGCGGGCGCCTATAATGATAGTGAGTTAGCTTCTCTCATGACTGTGTATTTAATGCGCAGCATTACCATTGCAGAACTTCAAGGTTTTAGAGATGCACTGCTTGAACTTGCTGTTCCGGTAAATTTAGGAACCCATGATTTGCTCGACATTGTGGGCACAGGGGGAGACGGCAAAAACACGTTCAATATTTCTACGCTTTCATGTTTTATAGTGGCGGGTGCTGGACAAAAAGTTGCCAAGCATGGAAACTATGGCGCCAGTACCATTAGTGGATCTTCCAATGTCATGGAACAGCTAGGCTATGTTTTTAAAAATGACGGAAACGCGTTACAAAAAGAATTAGACGCTGCTAATATTTGTTTTTTGCATGCGCCACTTTTTCATCCTGCATTAAAGTTAGTAGGCCCTATTAGAAAAAACTTAGGCGTTCGTACTTTTTTTAATATGCTAGGGCCACTTGTGAATCCAGCAAAACCTGCGCATCAGCTTATTGGTGTGTATAGTTTAGAAATGGCTAGAATTTACCATTATCTGTTACAAGAAGAAGGCATTAATTATACCATCATTCATGGACTGGATGGCTATGATGAAATTTCATTAACAAGTGATACAAAAATATTTACAGCAAAAGGAGAGCGTATTGTTTCTGCGAATGAGCTTGGTAAAAGAATTGTTTTTCCAGAAGATTTAGCGGGTGGAGATACCGTAGAAGCTTCGGCCCAAATATTTTTAAAAATCATAAAAGGAGAAGGAACGATGGCGCAAAACGCAGTTGTGCTTGCCAACGCAGCAGCTGCTTTATTTGCGACTCAAAAATACAATACCTACAATGATGCCTATGCAGCAGCGGTAGAAAGTTTGGATAGTCAAAAAGCGTATCAAGTTTTAGAACAATTAATTGCAGTTCAATAGTATGAATATATTAGATCAAATTATTGCCCGTAAAAGAGAAGAGGTAGCGGATCAAAAAATGCTTGTATCAGAAGCGGCATTAAAACAAATGCCCTTTTTTAAAGCGCCTGTTTTGTCCATGTCTTCTTATTTAACAATGCCCGGAAAAACGGGTATCATCGCCGAATTTAAAAGGAAGTCGCCAAGTAAAGGAATCATTAATGATACAGCTACTGTAAAAGATGTAACTGCGGCTTATTCGGCGCATGGTGCTTCAGGACTTTCCGTTTTAACGGACTTTCATTTTTTTGGGGGCACCCTGCAAGACCTTACTGCAGCAACGGTGCATGAAACGCCCATTTTACGCAAAGATTTTATGGTAGATCCGTATCAAATTATAGAAGCCAAAGCCTATGGCGCCGAAGTGATTTTATTAATTGCGGCCTGCCTTACTCCATTAGCTGTTAAAGAGCTCGCTACTGTTGCAAAAGATATTGGTCTAGAAGTCTTACTTGAAATTCATACATCAGCGGAGTTGGAACATGTATGTGATGGTATCGATATGGTAGGTATCAATAACCGAAACCTTAAAACTTTTGAAGTAGACCTTGCACATTCAATCGCGCTTGCTAAAATGTTGCCGGCTCATTTGCCTAAAATTGCAGAGAGCGGTATTAGTGATGTAGCTA
>JBEITL010000191.1:0-3322 GCA_040374915.1 Sediminibacterium sp.
TTTAATAGCCATATTAAATGGTTTTGTTTGGGTTACTGAATTTACATTTGCAGTATCAAAAATACGGCCGACAAATGATTTTACAAGAACGAATTGAAATACTTAACAAATTAAGTGCCTATATGGCCGGAAATGAGCCAGCATGGGCCGCAGCAAAGGAAAGAGCAGCCCGTGAAAACCCCTGGTTTGCCCCTGAATTCATAGAAAAAGCCGTGAATTCGATCACAAATAGCTTTTTGAACCCCCAATTATTAACAGATTGGGCTGCCAAATATGGGGTTCCGGCCCAGCAATCAGCACCCAAAAAAGTGGGTTTGGTGATGGCGGGCAACATTCCGCTCGTAGGTTTTCACGACTTTTTATCCGTGTTTATTTCTGGACATACCGCTGTTATTAAACCTTCTTCTAAGGATGAGGTTTTAATCAAACATATTGTTGCGGAACTAATAAAAATGGACCCACGCGTTTCAGCAATGGTATTTTTTGCCCCACAACTTGCTGGACTCGATGCCTACATTGCAACGGGGAGCAATAATAGCAGCCGGTATTTTGATTATTATTTTGGGAAATTCCCCAATATTATTAGGCGTAATAGAACATCGGTAGCTGTGATTGATGGCACCGAAACAGCCGCAGCGCTTGATTTATTAGCAGATGACATACAAACTTATTTTGGACTTGGCTGCCGGAATGTTACGCAGTTATTTGTACCTACCAACTATGATTTTATTCCACTTTTAACGGCGCTAAAAAAATACGAGTACTACCTAGATTTTCACAAGTACAAACACAATTATGATTATCATTTGGCGCTTTTAATTATGGGCAACAAATATTATATGAATAATGACTCCCTTGTATTTACAGAAAATGAAAGCCCATTTTCCCCAGTAAGTCAGGTACATTATCAGTATTACTCCGAGCCTCAAGCATTAAGCACTTTAACCCAAAACAATGATATCCAGTGCATTGTGGGTCATGGTTTTATCCCATTTGGAAGCGCCCAAACCCCCTCTTTAACCGACTATGCCGACGGCACAGACACCATGGCATTTTTGCAGGCTTTGTAAACCCCAGCGTAAAAAATTTGTTAAATAAGACAGACGGTGCTCAGACAAATTTTCAGCTTTGTTTATTTGTAACACAAAGGCATGTAATTTGTAGAATCTTTTAAAAATTGTAACAATGAATATGAATTTCAAAACTATGGCCACGGTGGTAGCCATTAGCGCCACAACTGCTATTGTAAGTGTTTGGGGAGTAAGCAAATTCAATGCATACCAACAAGCAGGCTTTCAAGACCCTAATAAATTGCCATTTAATTATGTGGGATTTAATAATAACAATGCACCCAGCGTTGCTGTAGATTTCACCCCGGCAGCTACAACCGCAGTGCCAGCTGTAGTGCACATTAAAACTAAAATAAAAGAAAAACAAATTAGCGGTGGAGGTTCACGTGGAAGAAATCCTTTTTCCGATTTCTTTGGTGACGACTTTGGTGACGTTTTTGGCGGCGGTCCTCGCGTAATGCCAGAACAACGTGCAAGCGGAAGTGGTGTTATCATTACTGAAGACGGATACATTGTAACCAATAACCACGTGATTGATGGTTCTGATGAAATCAATGTAACACTTGGCAATAAAAAATCTTATAAAGCCACACTGATTGGCGCAGACCCTAGCACCGATATTGCTGTTATTAAAATAGAAGCAAAAGGATTACCCTATTTAATGTATGGCAATAGTGATGAAGCTAAACTAGGACAGTGGGTTTTAGCCGTTGGTTATCCTTTAAGTTTAGACGCTACCGTTACAGCAGGGATTATTAGTGCTAAATCAAGATCTATCGATATCAATAGAAAACAAAGTGATAGACCTGTAGAATCATTTATTCAAACAGATGCTGCCGTTAATCCAGGTAATAGTGGTGGCGCACTCGTTAATACCACAGGCGAGCTCATTGGCATTAACTCTGCAATAGCATCTCCTACTGGCTCTTACGCAGGATACTCCTATGCGATACCGGTTAATATTGTCAAAAAAATAGTAACAGATATTGTAAAATTTGGAACGGTTCAACGCGCTTATATTGGTATTAACTTTTTACCAGAAAATGTTACAGACGAACAAAAGCTAGCCTACGAAAAAGAGTTTGGCATTAGTATCAAAGAAGGTGAAGGCGTATTTGTAACAGATGTGCCTGCAAATGGAGCAGCTGCTGTAGCAGGTATAAAAAAATACGATATCATCACAAAAATTGATGGTATAAACATTACTTCTGGGCCAGAATTACAAGAACAAGTTGCTAAACGCAAACCAGGAGATAAAGTAGCCATTACCTACAAGCGAGCTGGTAAAGAAAATACCGTTACACTTATATTAAAAAATAAAGTGGGCAATACAGATATCGTTAAAAACACTTCCATCATTGAAAAACTAGGTGGCACATTTGAAAACCTAGATAAAAAAGTAGCAGCAGCCAATGAAGTAGAAGGTGGTGTGGTGGTTAAAAAAGTAGGCGACGGACTACTTAAAAAAAGTAGAATGCAGGACGGCTTTGTAATCATTAGTGTTAACGGCTCTGAAGTAAAAAGCCTTGAAGCATTAAAAGAATTATTAGCGAAAATAAAATCGGGTGTGGTAAGACTCGAAGGCTTCTACCCTGGATTTGAAGGAAGCTATACCTATCCGCTTAACCTTAGTGAGGAATAAGCTGATACACTAAATATTCGCCGGCCTGAAGTTCAAACTTTTCTTTACCAGAAAATGAAAACTGCAAGCCAGAAAATATTTGTTCAAAATTTCCTTCAAGTAATGGATGGCTGATTTCGAAAGCCAACCTATTATTTTCCGACACATTCAAAAGCACCAAAACAATATTGTTTTGGTGCTTTTTTATAAAGCCTATAATACTATTCGGATAGGGTGTTTGTAGCAGTTCAGGTTCACTAAGTACCAACGCATCATTTTGTGCACGGAGGCTAAAGATTGTCTTATAGAAAGCATGCAGCGCTGGTTGATTTACTGGCGGCGGCCATGCTAATTCATCTTTTTCAAAAAACGATAAACGCTTATTGTTGGGGATTTCTTGCCCACTATATACAAGCGGCAATCCGCCCCAGGTAGCCGAAAATACTGCCCAAGCTTTTGCTGTTACCCCATATTTTTCATACTCTGTTCCATTCCAACTATTTTCATCGTGGTTAGACGTAAAAAATAATTTGTGTGTATGAGCGCCTTCGCTTGCATACATAGCTAGTTTTTCCAATACAGGTTTTAAATTTGGCTCATGCCTATTGATGGATGCACTAGCATGCATAAA
>JBEITL010000236.1:0-2155 GCA_040374915.1 Sediminibacterium sp.
AGATGGGATATTTTTAATCAATTCTTTTTCTACGGCAAGTGGCGTACTTGCTTTTTGAGCTACCAGACCCAATCTTTTACTTACCCTAAATACATGTGTGTCTACGGCCATATTGGGCTGCTGATCAATTACACTGGTAATAACATTGGCCGTTTTACGACCCACACCCGGAAGCTCCACCAGTTCATCAACGGTCATGGGAACTTCACCACCAAATTTAGACAGTAGCAAACCTGCCATGCCAATTAAATGTTTGGACTTATTACTTGGATAAGAAATGCTTTTAATGAGTGCAAACATATCGTCAAAACTTGCCTTAGCCATTTTTTGTGGCGTTGGAAATTTTGCAAAAATTGATGGGGTTGTAAGATTCACACGCTTATCGGTACACTGAGCAGATAAAATAACAGCAACCAATAACTCAAAGGGATTGTTGTACAAAAGCTCGGTTTCCGCGATGGGGACCTGCGCTTCAAAATAAGCAATGACGCCGGCGTATCTTTCTTTTTTAGTCATGGAAATACTAGTCCAATCCTTTTTTAGAATAATTTTTAACAGCTTTTAGAGAAAAAAGAGAGGGTCTTTTGAGTTCTAATGCATTTAGCTGGGCAATGGAACGGCGCAGCGTTTTTAACTGTTCTTCGAGTTCGTAAGCGCCTTCTTCCAAAGCAGTATGTATGGCATCAGAAGTAGCTTTGGGGCATTCCTTATACAGGTATAACAATAAATCTTCCTCTTTAAACGGTTCCATACCCCTTATAAACGAGATAGGGCCTGCTTTATTTTGTGGCAGTCAAAGAATCTTCGATAATATAAACGTCTTCGCCATCGCGCTTCATGAGGTAACGTTCGCGGGCAAATTTTTCGAGGGCAGCAGGGTCATTTTGCAAATCGGTAAGCTCGGCTTTGGCTTTTTCAATTTGCTCTTGGTAATACTTTTTTTTGGTTTCCAACTTATCAAGTTCGGCCATGGTTTCTTTTTGCTGAAAATAATTACGCTGGTCAAAAAACAACATCCATACAATAAAAAATACACCAGCAAGGAGGTATTTATTGGTCAGAATAGTAGTTACTTTTTTCATGGTAAATATTTGATAGTAGCAGGCGTTGGAAAAAATGTTTCTAGCGGTTTGCTTCGCAAACCGCTAGAAACTCAAAAAATTTATTTCGTGCCAAATTTGATTTTCCCTTTTGGATAGATGGCTGTTGATCCTAACATTTCTTCGATACGAATTAACTGATTGTATTTTGCAATACGGTCTGTTCTTGAAGCAGAACCAGTTTTAATTTGACCGCAGTTTAATGCAACGGCTAAATCTGCAATAGTCGTATCTTCTGTCTCTCCACTTCTATGGCTCATGATGGTATTGTAACCGTTGTGTTGAGCAAGTGTAACCGCATTGATGGTTTCAGTTAAAGTACCAATCTGATTTACTTTTACTAACAAGCCATTGGCAATTTTTTTATCAATACCCGTTTGTAAACGGTCTACATTGGTAACAAATAAATCGTCACCTACTAATTGACATTTGCTGCCAACCGCTTGTGTGAGGGCTTTCCAGCCATTCCAATCGTCTTCTGCCATACCATCTTCGATAGAAGCAATCGGATATTGTTTAACCCATTTTTCCCAGTACTTCACAAGCTCATCGCTACTCATTACTTTACCGCTACTCTTATGGAAAACATATTTCTTTTTCTTAGCGTCCCATAATTCACTGTTAGCAGCGTCCATGGCAATCACAATTTGTGAACCTGTTTTGTAACCTGCTGCACTGATAGCAGTTAATACGGTTTCAATCGCTTCTTCATTGCTTTGAATGTTTGGCGCAAATCCACCTTCATCACCAACGTTGGTGCTATATCCTTTTTTCTTCAACACAGATTTTAATGTGTGAAAAATTTCAACGCCCCATCTTAAACCTTCGCTAAAAGAAGAAGCGCCTACAGGCATAATCATGAATTCTTGGAAATCAATTTTATTATCAGCGTGTGCGCCACCATTTAAAATATTCATCATTGGGATAGGCAATGTTTTTGCATTGGTACCGCCAATATATCTGAAGAGTGGAAGCGCTGCTTCTTCTGCAGCCGCTTTTGCAACAGCCATACTTACAGCAAGCATGGCATTAGCACCGAGTTTACTTTTATTAGG
>JBEITL010000224.1:0-2626 GCA_040374915.1 Sediminibacterium sp.
GTAAAAGACCGTGCTTCTGTATTGTCTACCGCTGATCTTGTACTTTCTATCAATCCTCTTTCTAGCGCCGAAATGGCACAATTAAAACCTGGTGCCGTTGTGCTTGGTACATTTCAGACTTTATTTAATACAGACCTAGTAAAGAAACCCATCGATAAAAAAGCGAGCATGTTAAGTATGGATATGATTCAGCGTACCACACGTGCACAAAGTATGGACGTATTAAGTAGCCAAGCAAACATTGCAGGTTACAGAGCGGTACTATTAGCGGCTACTATGTTTCCAAAATACTTCCCAATGTTTATGACAGCGGCAGGAAGTATACCGCCGGCTAAAATGGTGATCATTGGTGCAGGTGTTGCAGGGCTTCAGGCTATTGCAACCGCTAAAAGACTCGGTGCTGTTGTAGAAGTATCAGACACTAGACCACAGGTGAAAGAAGAAGTCATGAGCCTTGGTGCCAAATTTATTGAAGTAGAAGGCGCAGCCGATGCATCAAAAGCAGGTGGTTATGCAGTAGAGCAATCCGAAGAATTTAAACAAAGACAACAACAAAGACTTGCAGAGTCTATTGCAAAAGCAGATATCATTATTACAACGGCACAAATTCCTGGTAAAAAAGCGCCGATTTTAATTACCGACGCTATGTTAAAATCTATGAAGCCAGGAAGTGTGGTGATTGATTTAGCAGCTGCTACAGGAGGTAATACCTCTGTTACAAAAAACAATGAAACCATTGTTTATGAAGGCGTAACTATTTTAGGTAATAGTAATTTGGCCTCTGACATGCCTTCTGATGCAAGTAAATTATATGGTAAAAATATTTTAAACTTTTTACAACTCATCATCACCAAAGAAGGTGCACTCGAATTAAATTTTGAGGATGATTTAGTAAAAGGTTGTTGCATGGCGCACGAAGGTGCTGTGGCGAACGAAAGAGTAGCAGCACTGATCAATTAATTTTTTTTGAAATAATAATATGGAAGCAATTTTAAATTGGGCACAAGCACATATCGACATCATCTACATTGTGGTGCTTTCGATTTTTTTAGGTATCGAAGTAATTGGTAGAGTGCCAAGTGTATTACACACGCCACTTATGAGTGGTGCCAATGCCATTCATGGTGTTGTAATTATTGGCGCCATCATTGTAATGGGTAAAGTAGAGCCAGGGCATTATGTAACACTCATCATTGGCTTTTTGGCCGTGGTGCTTGGTACACTAAATGTGGTAGGTGGTTTTGTAGTTACAGACCGCATGTTAGAAATGTTTAAGAAAAAGAAGTAATTAAGGTAGCTGCCATTGTAGCATCAAATAAATCATTTATGGAATTAAGTATACTTACAATTTGTTATTTAATAGGGTCCCTTACTTTTATTATTGGACTTAAAATGTTATCGCATCCAGAGTCTGCGCGTAAGGGCAATATGGTAGCTGCGGTAGGTATGTTTATTGCCATTTTTGGCACTATCTTTTTATACCAAGAAAATGGCGTGGGATTACATAACTACGGATGGATTTTTTGTGCGTTGGTTTTAGGTACTGTTGTTGGTACACTTGCTGCAAAGCGCGTAAAAATGACGGCCATGCCAGAGCTTGTAAGTTTATTTAATGGTATGGGCGGTGCATGTGCGGCTTTAATTTCTGTGATCGAATTTGGTCATATTGCTGCTTTGTACAGTGGCGAACATCCTGATCAAGCTGCACCAACCGAGGGTACTTTGCTTACTATATTTTTAGGGCTTATTATTGGTGCCGTTTCTTTTGCAGGTAGTATAATTGCTTGGGGTAAGCTCAACGGTAAAATCAAAGATTTTTCTTTTAAAGGACAACAGGTTTTTAACCTTGTATTATTTTTTGCTACACTTGCCGTTGCGGGTTATTTAGTTGTAGCCATTGATAGCAGCAACTATTTATTGTTTTATGGCATTTTAATTGCAGCACTTATTTATGGTGTACTATTTGTACTTCCTATTGGTGGTGCCGATATGCCAGTGGTGATTTCATTATTAAACTCTTTTACCGGTGTTGCCGCAGCTTGCGGTGGATTCTTATACAACAACAGCGTTATGTTAACAGGTGGTATCTTAGTGGGTGCTGCTGGTACTTTATTAACGGTGCTCATGTGTAAAGCCATGAACAGGAGCTTAACCAATGTGCTCATTGGGTCATTTGGTGGAAATGCTGCTGGTGGTGCATCTGCTGCAACTGGTTCTCAAGGCGCTTACAAAGAAATCTCTATTTCTGATGCGGCTGTGTGTATGAGTTATGCCAACAAAGTTATTATTGTTCCTGGTTATGGCTTAGCCGTTGCACAAGCGCAACACGTTTGCCACGAATTAGAAAAGTTATTAGAAGAAAAGGGTGTTGATGTAAAATACGCCATTCATCCAGTGGCAGGTCGTATGCCAGGTCATATGAACGTGTTACTAGCAGAAGCAGATGTTAGCTATGATAAGCTCATTGAAATGGAAGAAGCCAATGACGAATTTAAATCTACAGACGTGGTCCTTATTTTAGGTGCCAACGACGTTGTAAATCCAGCTGCTAAAACAGATCCTGCATCTCCAATTTATGGCATGCCAATTTTAGAAGTAGAACAAGCTAAAACGGTAATCGTAAACA
>JBEITL010000014.1:0-11616 GCA_040374915.1 Sediminibacterium sp.
AACGGGTAAGGTTCGTCGTGCTAAACTATACTACCTACGTGAGCGTAGCGGTAAAAGTGCACGTATTAAAGAAAAACGTTTCTAGTAGAACAATACCTTTTTACAAACGGAAGTTAGCAGCCCAGCTACTTCCGTTTTTTTATGCCCTTAATTGACCCCTTTACATAGTTTTTCCCCTACCTTTATAGTCTTAAATCAAATCATTATGGGCAACTTAGGATTTCAAGAAATATTACTCATTGCAGTAGTTGTACTTGTTTTATTTGGCGGACGAAAAATTCCAGAATTTATGCGTGGCCTTGGTAAGGGTATCCGTGAATTCAACGATGCAAAAAACAACGTGAAAAAAGAATTAGAAGAAGGTATCAAAGAAAAAGATACACAAGCTTAATTCTGATCTCATTTTTACTGACTAACAAACAACTTTAGCCTTTGTTTCGGTTCACTTCAATCAAAGACTATCATAACAATTTACAGAGCGGCCAAACCACAGTTGTGGAGGCCGTTCGTTTTTTTGTGGAAGCAGCTACAAATGGTGCTTCATTAAACGCATGGCTTAACATATACGAAGATGAAGCATTAGCAGCAGCAAAAAAACTAGACGAACATATCCTCGCCGGACAACCTTTACTGCCTCTTCATGGCGTAGTAGTGGGTTTAAAAGATGTGATTGCTTATAAAAATCATCCTTTGTCTGGAGCTTCTAAAATGCTCGAAGATTTTCATTCCATTTTTGACGCCACTGTTGTAGAAAAACTAAAAGCAGCAGGTGCGATTATTTTAGGAAGACAAAACTGCGATGAGTTTGCGATGGGAAGTAGCAATGAAAACTCGGCGTATGGTCCCGTAAAAAATGGCATCGACCCAGCCCGTGTACCTGGTGGATCGTCGGGCGGCTCTGCAGTGGCGGTTCAGATGAATCATTGCATGATTAGTTTAGGGTCAGATACAGGCGGCTCTGTAAGACAGCCCGCCGATTTTTGTGGCATCGTTGGATTCAAACCTTCTTATGGAAGAATTTCACGTTACGGACTTATCGCGTATGCCTCTTCTTTTGATCAGATTGGCATTTTTGCAAAGTCGGTTGCGGATGTTGCATTGGTGCTTGAAATTATTGCGGGCCAAGATGCATTTGATAGCACCGTTTCAGAACAACCGGTTCCTGCATATAGTAAGTTGGTAAATGATCAACCTTCAAAAAAACGTATCGCTTATTTTAAAGACGCCCTAGAGCATCCAAGTTTAGATCCTGAGATCAAAAAAGCAATATATACTTCCATAGCGCATTTGCAAAAAGCAGGATATACCGTAGATGCGGTTTCATTTGATATGCTTGATTTAGTAGTGCCCACTTATTATGTATTAACTACCGCCGAAGCCTCTAGTAATTTATCGCGTTATGATGGTGTAAAATTTGGACACCGCTCTAGCGCTGAAAATATAGACCTTACTGCACTGTATAAAAATGCTAGAAATGAAGGTTTTGGTAAAGAAGTAAAGCGCAGAATTATGCTAGGCACTTTTGTATTAAGCGCTGGTTATTTTGATGCCTATTTTACCAAGGCACAGCAAATTAGAAAACTATTAGTAGATGGCGCTTCACAGTTATTTAAAAATTACGATGCTGTATTATTACCTACCGTGCCGAGTCCTGCATTTTTAATTGGGGATCATGCCAAAGATTCGGTTGCCATGTTTTTAGCAGATATCTATACCGTGTATGCAAACCTTGTAGGTATTCCTGCTATTTCAATTCCTTTGTATCAGCATTCTTCGGGGCTTCCTTTTGGGCTACAAATAATGTGTGCTCCATTTGAAGAGCTGTCATTACTGAAACTATCAACGGCCATTCAAAAATTACATGAATAAGTTTTTTCGTATAGCAGCGTTTATTTTACTCATGTTGATGCAATATGTTGCATCTGCAAAAACCGCTGTATCAGATACAATCATTGACGATAAAAAACCTTTCTCCAATTTATTTTTATACAATAAGGTAGCCTCTAATAAACCGTATCAAGCACAAATCAATCCGCGTGCAATACCTTTTGTAGAGGAATATGTTAGAAAGCAAGGAAAATCACTTGAAAAGATGAAAGTATGGGGCAAACCCTATTTTGATTTATATGATCAAATTTTAGTCAATTACGGTATTCCTAAAGAAATGAAATACCTCAGTGTTATTGAAAGTCATTTAGGCGCTACCGTTACATCTTGGGCTGGTGCAGGTGGGCCGTGGCAGATCATGCCGGGTGTAGCTAGACAGTATGGCTTACAAGTTGGGCCCAATATTGACCAGCGCACAGATTATTTTAAAAGCACCCACGTGGCAGCGCGAATCATGAAACAATTGTACACCGAATTTAGTGATTGGCTACTCGTAGTTGCTGCGTATAATTGTGGCAATGGTTGTGTACGTTCGGCAATTCGACGGGCAAAAACCAGAGATTTCTGGCAGCTTCAATATTTTTTACCTGAAGAAACCCGCAATCATGTAAAAAAATTTATTGCCACACATTTGATATTTGAGGGTGCTGGTGGATTGACCACCATGACAGCAGCGGAGGTTGCAGAAGTGAAAGCTCAAAAGAAAAGTGCACCGCTTACTTTATCGGCACAAGAACTTGCAGAATCTGCGCTTATCGAAGTATCTGGAAGGTTTAACGCACTCGTGGTAGCCAACGAACTAAAAATTAATATTCAGCAGTTTAACGCCTGGAACCCTGGATTTGATAAAGCACTTGCAGCTGGTGAAAAATATGCCATGCGCATTTCAAAAGAAAAAGAAACCATTTTTTTAGCTAAAAAAAATCAATTACTGCTTGCGTCTGTACGGGCAATTATTGAAGGGTCTGCACAGTAGTTAGTACTTTTTTGATGGCAGCGGCTTTGAGTAAACACTCTTCATATTCTTTTTCCGGATCTGAATAAATGGTGATACCTCCACCTACTTGATAGTTAGCCTGACCTGTTTCGCTGTTATAAAAAATACTTCTAATTACTACATTAAAGTCAAAGTTACCGGCTGGATTAAAATAACCAACAGTACCAGCGTATAAGCCACGACTTGTAGGCTCCAATGCGTCAATGGTTTCCATGACACTTTTTTTAGGGGCACCTGTCATACTCCCCATTGGAAATGTGGCGTCTAAGATTTCTGAAAATGAAACCTTGTCGTTAACCTTGCCAGTAATTGTAGAAATCATTTGATGCACCTGCGGAAAACTATAAATTCCAAAAAGTTCAGACACATGCACAGATCCCTGCTCGCAAATTTTACTCAAGTCATTTCTTACAAGGTCTACTACCATCACATTTTCACTTTTATCTTTACTGCTGTTTTGAAGTGCTTTTAATTGTTCCTGGTCGTCTGCATCGTTTTCAAGAATTCGTTTAATGGTTCCTTTGATGGGTTGTGAAATAAGCTGATTGCCTTTTTTTTGAAGGAATCTTTCGGGACTTGCACATAATAGATACTGCTGATCATTTTTATAAAAGCATGCAAAAGGCGTAGGCGATAGGTCCATGAGCGCTGTATATACATTTATAGGCCCAGCATTTAAATGGTTTACTTCAAAAGCCTGACAATAATTGATTTCATAAAAATCGCCACGTCTAATGAGCGCTAATATTTTCTCTATGTTTTCTAAATAAGTGGATTTACTTATGCGTGGCGTAATAACAGTTGATGTGCTTTGCTTTAACTGATTGGAAGAAGTATCCGTTAATGATGAATCAAGTCGTTGTATTTGTTCAAATAGCTCCTGGGGGTTTTCATGTTCACTTTGGATGGTTGCTTTATTACCAGTAAGTTCTATGACAACTGAAGGAATATACAAATAGGCCAACGGAAATCCCGTAAGATTTTCTTTAGCGTTTGTCTTGATAATATGGTGGTATTCGTAATTGAAATGCGCAAAAATCCATTCACCATTATGCGTTTGAATGAAATGGTCAACGTCGTTAGCTTTTACGCTATCAATGGATATATAAGCGGAAGGGTTGGCTGCTGCTATGCAATCTAGCGCGACATAGGGCGATTCGTAAGCATGGTTATCCAAAAAAGTGCAAACCTCAAACTGGTTGATCCAGTGTAAGATTTGCACTTTAAATGCTTTGGGATTATCAATTAAAAAAACCTGCTTATTTTTTTTCACGTAGGTTATAGATGATTAAAAATCATCATCATCGTCATCAAATCCACCATTCTTATCGTCAAATAAATCAAACTCATTAAAGTCCTCGTCTAATTTAAAGTCATCTTCGTCGGAGCCTGCACCTTTCTTTTTTGGACCTGCAGGTTTTTTGGTTTTACTTTTTGGTAAATCAAATTCTGCAAAGTCTGGATCCCAGCTATCATCTTCTTCACTCACGTTCCAGTCATCATTTTCTTCGTCTTCATCCAAATCATCATCGTCGTCATCAACGGACTTTTTTGATGCGGACTTACTACTTGATTTTTTAGGCGTTGACGTTTCATCATCATCGTCATCAAAATCATCATCGTCTTCTAATTGCTTTTTGCTTTTAGAAGAAGCTTTTGGTGCAACATTTTTTGTTGCTGTTTTAGGGGCTGAGGACTTTTGATCCTTATCAGATTTCGCTGCCATATTTCTAATAAGATTTACTGCGTAAAAATTCAACGCAAATTCCTTTTAACCAAATAAAATTGCAAAAAAATTTAAAATATTTTTTCTCCTAAATTTTCACTATTTGTTCGCGTCCCGGTCCGTTGGATACATAGGTTACTGGCGCACCAATGTACTGATTGATAAAGTCTACGTAAGTATTCATGGTTGCAGGGAGCTCGGATGCCAATTTTAATTGGGTGGTATCCATATTCCAGCCTTTAAAGCTTTGTAAAACAGGTTCAATATCAATATTTGACATTTGGAAAGGCACTTCTTTGGTTGTTGCGCCGTCTATGCCATAAGCAGTACAAACCTGTAGCTCTTCAAATGCGTCTAAAACGTCGGCTTTTGTCATAACGACCTGTGTCACCCCATTGATCATACAGGCGTATTTTAGGGCTACTAGATCAATCCAGCCGCATCTGCGCGGACGTCCAGTGGTTGCGCCAAATTCGCTACCAATTTTTCTAATTTCTTCACCCACGCTGTCGTGTAATTCGGTAGGAAAAGGACCGCCACCTACCCTGGTGCAATAAGCCTTGGTTACACCAAATACTTCATTGATAAGTTTTGGAGATACGCCAAGACCTGTACAAACACCCGCAGAAATAGTATTTGAAGAAGTAACAAATGGGAATGTGCCAAAATCGATATCTAGCATACTGCCCTGTGCGCCTTCGGCTAATACTTTTTTACCCGCTTTAATTTGATCATTGATATAATATTCGCAGTTGATCACATTGAGTGTTTTTAAAAACTCAAGGGCTTCAAAAAACTCTTCTTCCCACGCTGAAATATCTTCTATGAAATGAAAGTTATCTAATAATTTCTGGTGCTTTAAACGGAGCTTAATGTATTGTGTTGTAAAGCGCTTATCTAGTAAGTCGCCTACTCTTAAAGCGTTCCGTCCTGTTTTGTCCATGTACGCTGGCCCAATACCTTTGAGGGTAGAGCCAATTTTACTTTCACCTTTAGATAGTTCAGATGCTTTATCTAGTGCGCGGTGTGTTGGAACAATAATATTGGTACGGGCAGAAATAAATAGATTTTTGCGTACGTCAATTCCAAATGCAGCAACCGCGTCACATTCTCTTTTTAATGTTACCGGATCTAACACAACGCCACCGCCAATTATGTTTACTTTGTTTTGGTGAAAAATACCTGAAGGTATTTGGTGAAGTACCATTTTTTTGCCTTCTACATACAATGTATGTCCAGCGTTGGGTCCGCCCTGAAAGCGCGCAACAATATCATAATTGGGTGCAAAATAATCTACTATTTTACCTTTTCCTTCGTCACCCCATTGTAACCCTAATAATACGTCAACCATAAATTAAAATTTGAGGAACAAAAATAAGTCTTGGAAGTCCTAATAAAAATTAATTTTCTGCTTCGGCGTCAAATCGGTCTACAGTTTGGATGCCGTTTAGGGCCTTAAGCCTTGTAACAAGTACTTCTAGCTCTTCTTTGTCGTGAACAAATATTTTTATGGTACCCTCAAAAAGGCCCTCTTTGGATTCGATGGTAAGACCCGCAATATTGATACGTAAATCACCACTGATAATATTGGTAATTTTATTAATTACCCCTACATCATCTAGGCCAATAATTTTCAGACCGGTTAAAAACGATATTTCTTTGTTTTTTGCCCACTTGGTTTTAACAACCCGGTGTCCATAATTGGCTAATAATTGTGTGGCATTTGGACAGTTGGTGCGGTGTATAATGAGCCCCTTTCCGGTACTAACAAAGCCAAATACATCATCACCAGGTATTGGATTGCAACACCTACCAAGGGCATACTTAATTTTGTCGCTACTTTCTCCAAAAATGATCAGTTCCGATTCTTTTTTAGTGTAGGTTTTGGTAGTTCCTGTTTCGGTGTTGGTTTCGGATAGTGTAGGTTTTGGTTTTGGGATTTCAATTTTATCGCCGTGTACCAAAAAGTCTTTGAGTTCTTTTAGATCTATCGATTTGGTGGCAATTTTATAGTGCAAATCCAGACCTGATGGGAGCTTATAAAAATGAACAAGCTCTTCTAGGTTGTGCTGGCTATAAGCAGCACCCATACTCTCTAATTTACGTTGAAGTATATATTTACCATCCTCTGCAATAGTTCTTTTTTCTTCACGTAAAGCGTCTTTAATTTTATTTTTTGCTTTTGCAGTTACAACAAATCCGAGCCAGTCTTCGGAAGGTTTTTGTTTGCTACTTGTAATAATTTCAATTTGGTCTCCACTTCGAAGCACATGGCTTAATGGCACTAATTTATGCTGCACTTTAGCCCCAATACATTTAGAACCTACTGCAGAGTGAATGGCAAATGCAAAGTCTAGTGCGGTACTTCCAGTGGGTAACATTTTTACTTCACCCTTTGGTGTGTACACATAAATTTCTTCTGCTAAAAATGAGGTTTTAAAATCTTGTAAAAAATCGAGACCCGCACCATCTTGTGTATTTAATACTTCTCTTATTTGACCAAACCATTTATCAAAACGGTCTTCGCTGTCATTGCCTTCTTTGTATTTGAAATGTGCAGCTAAACCTTTTTCTGCAATTTCATTCATACGTTTAGACCTGATTTGAACCTCTACCCATTTACCTTGTGGCCCCATCACGGTTGTGTGTAAAGCCTCGTATCCATTGCTTTTGGGGTTGCTTAGCCAGTCTCTTAAACGCTCTGGCGAAGGCATATATTCATCGGTAATGGTAGAGTATACTTTCCAGCAATCTTCTTTTTCTTTTTCTGGTGCAGAATCTAAAATAATTCGGATGGCAAATAGGTCATATACTTCTTCAAATGCAACCCCCTTCTTTTTTATTTTATTCCAAATCGAGTGAATGCTTTTAGGCCTTCCATATATTTCAAATTCAAAACCACTATTCGTTAACTTCTCTTTAATCGGTTTTACAAACTCATTGATGTAGCGGGAGCGTTCTCTTTTTGTTTCTGCTAATTTTTTTGCAATGTCTTTGTATCCAACAGGCTCCATGTATTTCATGGATAAATCTTCAAGTTCTGTTTTTACATTGTACAATCCCATCCGGTGCGCAAGCGGTGCGTATACCCAAATCGTTTCGGAGGCAATTTTTAATTGCTTTTCCGTTTTCATATGATCTAGCGTACGCATATTGTGTAAGCGGTCTGCTAGCTTAATAAGTATCACACGAGGATCATCGGTGAGGGTTAATAAAATCTTTTTAAAATTTTCTGCTTGCTGTGATGTGTTGGTATCCATGACCGACGAAATCTTGGTAAGGCCATCTACAATTTTTGCAATTTCGGTACCAAATTCACGCTGCACATCTTCGAGCGTAATGTCTGTGTCTTCTACCGTATCATGTAAGAGTGCGCAAATGGTACTTCTTACACCCAGGCCAATTTCTTCTACGCAAATCATGGCAACCGCAATGGGGTGTAAAATATAAGGCTCGCCACTTTTACGGCGCATGGTTTTGTGCGCATCGGCAGCCATTTCAAAAGCCTGCCTTACCAGTTCTTTATCGCCTTTTTTTAATTTAGGCCTGAGGCTTCTAGAAAGTGCACGATAATGCCTAACGATTTCGTTTTTCTCTTGCTCGGCATTTAAATTATATTTTGGAAGTGCAAGTTCGGCACTCATTTGCGGGTCCTGGTCCATATCTTTTACGAATATACGAATTAGCCCGCTTTTTTTGTCCTTACATTTGCATTTCATTATGCATAAGACGGCACCTAAAAAAGTTTTTAGTTTTCTATTATTGGTAAGGGTTTTCAAATTTGTAAAGCCCTATCGTGCGCTGTTTTATGGGAGCGTTTTGCTGGCAATCGTGATGGCTGTTTTTGCGCCGATTCGTCCATATTTAATTCAGTTAACTGTTGATATGGCCACCGGAAAAACGGTACATATTCCAGGCTGGCTCAAGCTGTTTATTGCCAAGCAAAATTTATCAGATGCTTCAAAATTTATCATTGCAGTAACGCTTTTTCAAGTGGTATTTTTATTTGTTGAAACAGCTATTCGGTTTTTCTTTTCTTTTATGACAGCAGCGCTAGGACAGCGCGTAGTAAAGGATTTGCGCATTGCCGTATATGAAAAAATTGTTGGCTTAAATTTGCGTCAATTTGATACCACACCAATTGGTACGCTCACCACTAGAACGATTGATGACATTGAAAGAATCAACGATATTTTTTCGGATGGATTGATTCCAATCATTGCAGATTTACTTACGATTGTGTTTACACTGGCTACCATGTTTTGGATTAATTGGCAATTGACGCTCGTGAGCTTGGCGCCATTTCCCATCATGATTATTGCCACCTATTTTTTTAAAGAAAGCGTCAATAAAAGTTTTGTTGAAGTACGTAATGCGGTGGCGAGTTTAAACGCGTTTATCCAAGAACATTTGTCGGGCATGGCGGTGGTGCAAGCTTTTGCTGCAGAGGGTAGAGAACTCAATAAGTTTAAAAAAATTAACGCAGAGCACCGTCTGGCTAATATCAAGGCCATTTTTGCATACTCCGTGTTTTTTCCAATCGTTGAAGTGGTACTGGCCATTAGTACCGGTTTATTGGTGTGGTTTATTGCAGGCAATGCACTAGACGCCGGACTACTCATGTCTTTTATCCTTTATCTGAATCAGTTATTTAGACCACTCAGGGTTATTGCTGATAAATTTAATGTGCTACAAATGGGTATGGTGGCAGCCGAAAGGGTGTTTAAAGTGATGGACAATTCCGATCAAATGCCGCCAGATAGCCCTGATAGTGTCGACGCTGGCATATTAAAGGGCAATATAGATTTCAAAGACGTTTGGTTTGCCTATAAAGAGGAACAGTATGTTTTAAAAGGTATCAATTTTTCTATTGGAGCAGGGCAAACCGTAGCCCTTGTTGGCCATACAGGAAGCGGAAAAACCTCCATAATCAGCCTACTTAACCGTCTTTACACGATTAATAAGGGTGATTTGCTCCTGGATCAAAAGCCGGTTACTGCCTACACCCTAGAAAGCCTAAGGCGTAATATTGGCGTGGTTTTACAGGACGTTTTCCTTTTTTCAGGGTCTATTTTAGACAATATTACCCTTCGGAACCCGGCCATTACTGAGGCGGAAGTCATCAACGCTGCTAAACTCATGGGCCTTCACGATTTTATCATGCAATTACCGGGTGGATATCAGTATCATGTGATGGAGCGGGGTGCTACCCTCAGTTTAGGACAGCGTCAACTCATTTCATTTATAAGAGCTTTACTATATAATCCATCGGTTTTGGTATTAGACGAAGCCACATCATCTGTGGATTCTGAAACCGAACTACTCATCGAAAAAGCCACTGAAACCCTCATAACTGGCAGAACCTCAATCGTTATTGCACACCGCTTGTCCACTATTCGTAAGGCCGATTTGATCATTGTACTTGACAAAGGGGAGGTAAAAGAGGCCGGAAACCATGAATCACTCCTCCAAAAAGGAGAATTTTATGCCCGTTTGTATGAAATGCAGTTTGAAACAAAAAACACCCATTCTGTGTAGGTTTTGCGTCAAAAAAAGCCCCTTTTTTCTTCAATTTTAGTTGCTTTCTTTTACTGATTTCAAGGGTATAATCCCTATCTTTGCCGCAAATTTCGAGAAAGGTATGACGTTTAGAAGCATTAAATCTTTACTGGTAAAGACTTTCAGCGTTTTTTCGTTGCTGTTAGCGACTGAGGCATTTGCTGAGGAAAACCATACACCAGCACCTGCAGGAGCGGGCGTAGAAGCTACGGCTACAACAGAAGCACATGGTGCCAAAAAAGAAGGTGATTTTAATGTTACCGAAACCATTTTAGAGCACATCAAAGATGACCATAGCTGGCATTTATGGGGTCACACATCTATTCACTTACCTGTTATTTTAAAAACGTCTAAAGGCTTCGAGGTTTTTTCTTCCGAAAAATTAGTAGACGAGCACCACGAACCAGCTATATACAAAGGCAATTTTGATTATAAATTAATTGAAGGAAAAATAAAAATTGTTGACGCGAACGGAAACGTCGATGAGGAAGCAAGCAAACAATTATGGGATTTTTCTATCACTAAAAACGTAGCAAGTTTATTTGTTTCTGTTTTTATTTTATTAGTGGTTTTATTAAGTGCTGCTGCAGCGTATAAAAAAACAGGTGTAAAATCTGCACCTAAAGGACTTCAATCTTTTATGGAGCCTATTATTTTATTTGTAAGAGACGAAGTGGCGATTCCAAATATTGGTGCTAAAAAAGCGGGCAAATACATGCCGTTTTTATTAACGATTTTCTTTTTGATTTTAATCAATAACTTTTTAGGACTTATTCCATTTTTCCCAGGTGGCGCCAACGTGAGTGGTAACATCGCTTTTACCATGACGCTTGCTGTATTTGTGTTTATCGTGGTTAACGTAAGCGCTAATAAAAGTTATTGGGAACACATTTTTTGGATGCCAGGTATGCACTGGAGCATGAAATTATTTTTAGCACCCATCGAGTTAATTGGTGTGTTTACAAAGCCTATTTCTTTAATGATTCGTTTGTTTGCGAACATTACTGCAGGCCACATTCTAGTACTAAGTTTGATTTGTTTGATCTTCATATTCAAAACGGTTTTTGCTTCTGCAATTGCTGTTCCATTCGCAGTGTTTATTGGTCTAATTGAGTTGTTGGTTGCATTTTTGCAAGCCTTCATCTTTACCATGCTTGCTGCGATGTACATTGGAATGGCTACAGAGGAGCATCACCACGACGCACATGGAGAAGCAGCACATCACTAAAATATTTTAATAACTTTTTTTCAATAACAATTAAAACGTAACAAAATGGTAGTAGGAAGTGTTGCCGCAATCGGCGCTGGATTAGCTGCTATCGGTGCTGGTATCGGTATCGGTCAGATTGGTAAAGGTGCAGTAGAAGGTATTGCACGTCAGCCAGAAGCTGCTAATGAAATCCGTTCAAACATGATCGTAGCTGCGGCTTTCGTAGAGGCAGTTGCA